>PBSU01000043.1 GCA_002726415.1 Acidiferrobacteraceae bacterium
GCGACAAGACCTCAGTGATCCTCAACTGCGCGATAGTTGTCGTAAAGCGATGCAGTCCTTCATCAGATAAGCCGTTTGGCCGTTACTTCTTAAGTTATCACCTACAAAGGCAGTATCACCCCTAAACCAGCACCTGGTTGTGTAGGCGCTGGTGGATGCCGCTGGCCATGAGATATTCGTAGGACCGAGTTGCTGATGGCTGCTCTAGCAGTACGGCCAGGTCAGCAGGGGTGTCGATATCCAGTGCCAGCCCCGGTCGGTCGACGATAGTGGGTTCGATCCCCAACGCACGACTCGCCGCGATGTGCGGCGGGAAACTGTAATCGCCAAAACGCAGCGGTAACACATCAGCCGGTGTACAGACCACGGCGTTTGAGCCCTTCTTATCGCGCGAAGGTGCCAGGGTAACCGCCGGCGCCGGCCCGTGTGCTTCGATCAGGGCGCGGATGTCGGCCGGCGTCAGCAGTGGAATATCGGCAGGCACCTGCAGCATACCGGTTCTTTTCTCGCGTGCGAGGGTGCGCGCGCCGAGTGTGCTGGCTGCCGTGTGTCCCAGATTCTCTTTTTCGACCAGAATCTGCGTGCCATAAGAGCGCGCGATCGATTTGGCTTTCGGATCACGGGTGACTACCAGTACACCCGACAACTGGGGGCAACATGACAGTGTCTGTAGTACATCTTCAAGCATGGCATGGAACAACTGTTGTCTTTCGCTCGAGGAGAGCACCCCGGCAAGGCGGGTTTTCACGTGCTCAATATTCTTGACCGGTACCACGGCCCACAGATCAGCAGGGGTTGACTCAGTTACAGGCATGAGGCGGTGTTGTCAGGGAGTCCGTCTGCGGCGCAGTGGGTTGGCCGCGCCGGGTGTCTGATTTGTAGCGCCATTTTCCTGTCAGTAAGAGCGCGGTAATTCGAGTACATGCTCCGCCAGGTAACAAAGTACCAGCTCCTGGCTCACGGGTGCAATCCGTGGGATCAGTACCTCGCGCAGTAATCGTTCAACCTGGAACTCGCGGGCGTAGCCCATGCCACCATGAGTCAACAGTGCCCGCTCGCAGGCCTGATAGGCAGTTTCTGCCGCGAAGTATTTCGCGGCATTTGCGTCGGCACCACACGCCAGTCCCTGGTCATAGGCCCAGGCCGCACGCAATACCAGCAGCCAGGCGGCCTCAAGCTCAACCCAGGATCGAGCCAGAGGGTGTTGGATAGCCTGGTTCTGCCCGATCGGGCGACCAAACACCACCCGTTCTTTGGCGTAACGCTTGGCGCGATCCAACGCATTGCGCCCGATTCCGATTGCCTCGGCCGCAATCAGGATCCGCTCCGGGTTGAGGCCGTCCAGAAGGTAACGAAAGCCCTTGCCTTCCTCGCCGATACGATCTTCAACCGGTACAATCAGGTCGTCAATAAAAAGCTCGTTGGAATCCACGGCCTTGCGTCCCATCTTGTCAATTTCACGCACCTGGATGTGCTCCCGGTCAAGATCGGTATAGAACAGCGTCAGCCCATCGACAGAGGATGCTTCCGAGGTGCGTGGGGCAGTGCGCGCCAGCAGCATTAGCTTGTCCGCGACCTGCGCTGTTGAGGTCCAGACCTTGCGGCCTTGTACTACATAGTGATTACCCTCGAGCCGGGCCTCGGTACGCAGGTTGCCCGTATCCAGCCCGGCATCCGGTTCGGTCACAGCGAAACAGGCAGTCTCTCGTCCTTCGATGAGCGGTGGTAACCAGCGCAGGCGCTGCTCATCGTTGCCAAAAACCACAATGGGGTGAGGGCCAAAGATATTGATGTGAAAGGTCGAGGCCGCACTCATCGCGCCACCGGAATTCGCGACCGCATGCATCAGAACAGCGGCTTCGGTAATACCAAGTCCGGCACCCCCGTATTGCTCAGGCATCGCGATTCCCAGCCAGCCCCCTTCAACCATCGCTTGCCGGAACTCAACAGGGAATTCGCCGCTGCGGTCGTGCTCCAGCCAGTACGTATCATCAAAGCGTGCACATACCTGACGAACCGCTTCGTCTATGGAACGCTGATTATCAGTTAACCTAAAGTCCATGAACTGATCCTAGATGCCGCGGGCAGTAGTATGCAAACAACTGGTTTGTCTTGCTGCCGTGAGCAATCAATCCCAGGCCCATTGCTGTTCATGTCGCCTGGCCCGGGTCTGGCGGCCGACGCCCCGCCCAGGGTTGCGCGCGCTCAAGCTGGCCGGCGAGGCGGAGCAGGGTAGCCTCATCGCCGTAACGGCCCGTGAACTGCACCCCGATGGGCAGGCCGCTGTCGGTCCAGTGCAGTGGCAAAGAGATGGCAGGTTGCCCAGTCGTATTGGCTATCAGGGTGAACCCGGTGTACTCGCCAAGTCGCTCGAGGTGCGTCGCACGCCGATCCGGTGCGTAGTCAAAATAACCCAACGGGACCGGCGGTTGGGCGAGGGTTGGGGTCAGCCAGACATCGATGTGTTCAAAAAACCCGGCGACATCTCGACTGATGCGCTGCAGATCCTGTACAGCGAGCAGGTAATCGGCGCTGGTCTGTCGCAGCCCGTTGGCATACATGCGCCAGGTGGCAGGCTCTAGTAGATCTTCACTCGGTTCGCGGCCAAGGCGGCGAGCCCAGTCCTTCACCGCCCAGGTGAGAAAGCCGATCCAGCGGATGCCGAAGGCCTTGAACAACCGCTCACTATCAACCTCGGGCGCGGCTTCGAATACCTCATGGCCCAGGCTCTCGCACAGTCGGGCTACGGACTCCCCGGCGGCGATACAGTGATCATGGGCGCTCACACCGGTGAGTGGCCGGGTGCTGAGCGCGATGCGCAGACGCCCTGGCTCACGTTCAACTTCGTCTGTGTACAAACGTTCCGGTGGTGCCGGCCAGTAGGGGTCCCCAAGTGTTGGACCCGCGGTCGCGTCGAGTACTGCTGCGGTATCACGTACCGAGCGGGTATGCACATGTTCGCAGAGCAGGCCACTGGCAACATCACCGTAATCCGGAGCCAGTGAATTGCGGCCCCGAGTCGGTTTGAGCCCGACCACGCCGCAGCAACTTGCCGGGACGCGAATCGAGCCGCCACCGTCATTGGCGTGGCCGATGGCGACCATGCCGGATGCGACCGCAGCGGCGGACCCACCGCTCGATCCACCTGTACTGAGGCGCGTATCCCAGGGGTTGCGCGTTGCACCGAAGCGTGAAGGCTCGGTAGTCGGCATTAGTGCGAATTCAGGGGTATTGGATTTGGCGATCACAATCAGCCCGGCCTGGTGAAAGCGGCGTACCAGTTCGCTATCGTGGGTCGATACGTAGTCACCCAGGAACCGGGAGCCTTCCGAAAGAGGTGTACCCGCACACTCGGCTAGCAGATCCTTGAGTATCAACGGAACCCCGGCCAGGGGGGCATGCGCATTGACCCGGCCAACAGCTGCCCGTGCCTGCTCGTAGAGTCGGGTGACTACGGCGTTCAACGCCGGATTTAACTGCTCGATACGCGTTATGGCGTACTCGACCAGTTCATCTGCCGAAATTTTCTTGCGACGCACCAGGTCCGCCTGCGCGGTAGCGTCGAGAAAGGCCAGTTCTTGCATTGCTTGAGTCCGTTAACAGAGGCAGGGTCGGGTTGCCTTGTGTCTTGCTGCCGGAGGCGCATCATAGCCGAGTTGCGCATTGCGCTGCATGTTAGGATTGTGCCCGCCGAGACGACCTGGACGCCAGCACTGCTGGTGATCGACCATTCATTAAATGGGGCTGTGCGGACGCGCAGCCCAAGGCGAAAAGAGTTTAAGCCGATGACGCCTACCGTATCTCCAGCATTGCGACCAAGCTGTTTGCCACCGCTGGAGTTGTATCGGCCGAGCGATCTTGGCGAATTGTTTGCCTGTGTCGCAGCTGGTGCCTGCCCCCTTGCAGGAGGAACGGATCTGATGGTGTGGGCAAGTCAGCACGGCGAGCCACAGCAATGGGCATGGACGGGTGGCATCGATGAATGGCGCCTTGTTGATATTTCAGATAAACAGGTGCGGATTGGTGCGGCGGTGACACTGGCACAGGCAGTACGATTCCGCGAGCTTCGATCGCTGATATCGGCTGTCATCGATGGTGCTGCCGTTGTTGGTTCGGTGCAACTTCGCAACCAGGCGACCCTAGTCGGTAACGTCTGCACGGCTTCACCGGGCGGTGATACTCTCCCCGGGTTGTATGTTCACGATGCCATGGTTGAGGTTGTCAATGCGGCAGGTAGCCGCCGTTCTGTCAAGATTTCCGAGTTTCTTTGCGCGCCCGGGAAGACGAATCTCGCCCCAGGGGAACTAGTGACTGGGCTAACCCTGTGTGGCCTGGCGCCGCACGAAGGCAGTACTTTTCATCGCTTCACCCAGCGTAATGCCCTCGACCTGGCCATAGCCAGCGTTGCCGCACGCGTGCGCTTTGAAAGTGACGGGCAGACTGTGGCCCAGGCCAGCTTGGCGTTGGGGGCGGTTGGTCCAACGGTGCTGGATGTCGCTGATGCGGCCGCACTGCTGGTGGGACATGCTCTGGAACCTTCACGGCTGCGTCAGTGCGCAGCCTTGGCGGCCGAGAGCTGCCGGCCCATAACCGATCACCGTGCCAGTCAGGACTACCGGCGCCAACTGGTGCAGACTTTGACCATGGATGTTGTGGCTGCGGCCGCTGCGCGGGCCAGGGGCTCGATTGCCATGACCCTATGAAAACGCGAACCTGCCTTCGCGTAAACGGCACGCAATACGAAGTGCCGCCCTCTTTTTCCGGCCGGCGGCTGCTGGATTACCTGCGGTCGGCACTTGGCCTGGTGGGCACAAAAGAGGGCTGTGGCGAGGGTGATTGCGGGGCCTGTACGGTGCTGGTCGACGGTACACCGATGTGTTCGTGCCTGTTGTTAACCGGTGTGTTGGATGGTCGTGAGGTCACCACAATCGAAGGTCTGCCGGAGGCTTTCTTGTCTCAGTTTGCGGCCATCTGCACCGAGTACGGCGCCGTTCAGTGTGGCTATTGCACACCGGGAATCGCGGTGATGGCGGCCTGGCTGCGGGATGGTGGTAATGACATGAACGATGAGCCGGTCAGTAAATTGTTCGAGGGCAATTTGTGCCGATGTACCGGTTATCAGCAGCTCATCGAGGCGCTGACGGCGCTGTCATGAGTGTCGTGCAGTTACCACCACCCAGCCTGGCGTTCCCGGCCTCGGGTGTGCCGCCCCGGGTACGTGGGCTGGCGCGCTATACCGCTGATCTGGTGACGCCCGACACGGTACTGGTTGGTCTCGCCCGCAGCCCCTATGCGCATGCCCGCGTCAGCAGGCTCGACACGTGCCGTGCACTCAAGACCCCCGGGGTGCTTGGTGTGTTGACGCCGGCCGATTTCGATGGCATCACCCTTGGGCACCAAATTGCCGATGAACCCGTGTTGACCAACGTTGCCCGCTATGTAGGTGATGGAATTGCAGCGGTGGCGGCCACTGATCAGAGCGCATTGGTGCGTGGCATCGAAGCGCTGGATATCGATTACGAGATACTGCCGCACGCCTGTTCCGTGGATGATGCCCTGACGCTTGGCGAACCTTTGCACCGGGCATGCCCGGACAATGTTGCCCAGCGTTTCAGCATAGAACGCGGTAACTGGGAAGCCGCGCAGAAGCGGGTGTCATTCTGGGTAACAGGCACTTTTCAGACCCAGGCCGTGCCGCATGCTTACCTTGAGCCGCGCGCTACCCTGGTGCGGGTCACCAATGAGCGGTTGGAGCTTGTGACCGCGAGCCATTTTCCCGCGGTGTTGGTCGAGACCTACCGGGAGATCGTGGCGGATTGGGGCGCCAGCCTGGAAGTTATCACCCCCGATATTGGCGGCTCGTTCGGTGCTAAGTGGGAGCACCCGACCCATCTTATTTGCCTCGCCTTCGCCCACCGTTTGCGTCGTAATGTCGCCATGGTTCTGTCGCGCCGTGACGACATGATTGCCGGGCGTACCCGCGTGGCGATGAAGATATGGATGCGTATCGGCGCGACCGACGATGGCGAGTTAGTTGCGAAGGAGACAGTGCTGTGGGCTGACAATGGCGCCTATAGCGGTCATGGCCCGACTGTCAGCCTTGCCGCTGCTACCCGGATGGACAACCTGTACCGGTTTTCAGCTCTTAATGCCCAGGCCCAGCTGGTTTACACCAATAACATGCCATCGGAATGTTTCCGGGGTTTTGGCAGCCCCCAGTCCGCCTTTGCCCAGGAGCAGTTGATTGACGAATTGGCCGAGCGACTCAGTATGGATCCGATTGAACTGCGCCGTCGCAATGCCGTACAGCCACAAGATACCACCTTGCACGGTTGGCAGGTTGGCAGCTGCGGCTTTGCCGAGTGTTTAGATGCGGTCAGACAGCGGGTGCAGGCACACCGAGATGATCATCCGCTACCGGCCAGCAGCCGTTATCGTTTCGGTTACGGGGTGGCCGCAGGCACTCATGGCATCAGCAACCGAGGCTACGATCACCGGTTTGATCGTGCGTTGCTGTCACTTAGGCTGGAGCCTGATGGGATGTTATGTGCTGGATCGGCCGAGGTCGAGATCGGCTGCGGTACGGTCGACCTTGTCTGCACCCTCATTGCCGATTATCTCGAGCTCGATCGTGAACGGATTCGAATCGTGCTTGGGGATACTGCGACCGTGCCGCACGGCCTGGGTAGTTTTGCCAGCCGCACGGCTTTTTTCGCCGGTCGCGCTGCATTGGATGCAAGTCGGCAATTTGCCAAGAAGTGCAGCGGGTTTGCCGCTGAAGCGGAACTCCCGGCCGAGGCTGGCATCAGCGCGGTGATCGATGTGGCAGTGGCTGCGGGGCGAACTGGTGAATTATGTGTCACCGGTTGCTACGAACCGGAGCATGTGGCTTTGCCAGACCAGAGCGGCTATGGCAATACTTCACCTGCTTATACGTTTGGTGCCCATGGATGCTGTGTCCGCGTTGACATGGCCACTGGCCTGGCCAGGGTTATCCAGTACTGGGCGGCACACGACACGGGCCGGGTGCTCAGCCCGAAACGGGCTCGCGGCCAGGTAGTGGGCGGCGTCCACCAGGGTCTGGGTTTTGCCCTGGCCGAAACTGCGCTGGTGGATGATCAGGGGCGCCTGCAGAACCCCGGCTACCTTGATGACCGGGTTGCAACTTTTGCCGATACAGTACCGGTCGAGTGTATTTTCGCCTCGACCTTCGAGGAACACGGGCCCAATGGCGCCAAGTCTATTGCTGAGCCGCCAATCATCCCGGTGGCGGCATGTGTAGCCAATGCAATCTACGATGCGATCGGTACGCGCCAGCGACGCTTGCCGATGACACCGGAGCGGGTCTGGCGATCACTTCACACTGAAGGTTAACGATGTGCAGCCGCGTCACCGATTGAGCATCGCGCGACCTGGCGTTGCCGCCATCCTTGCGATTCGCAGTTGACTGGTATCATACTGCGTTGCCTAAGTTGGGTTGTGGCGAGACTACATTTGGGACTAAGGGCTGGGGGTAATCGCTGTCGTCTCTATAGCGGGCCCACAATATCTTGCGGGTCAAGTTGTTGCGGCGGCGACAATTGCGGTCCGCGATGATTTAACGGACAACTGATAGGAGGAATTATGAAGATTGGGGTATCGCTCGGCATCAGCCCGCGGGAGCCGATTCAGCACACAGTCGAAGTGGTACAAAGCGCTGAGGCACTGGGATTTGATAGTGCCTGGATCGCTGATGTTCAGCTTTCGATGAAGGATTGTTTTTCGGCTCTTACTCTGTGCGCCGTAAATACCTCAAAAATTCTGCTTGGTACCGGGGTCACCAATCCCATCACCCGCCATCCGAGTACCATTGCAAACGCCTTTACCGCGATCAAGGAACTCAGTAATGACCGTGCTGTGATTGGAATCGGAACCGGTTGGACGGCGGTTTATTCCGTTGGTGAAAAACCCTCCACGATCAAGCAACTCGAACGTTCTATCATCGATATCCGCAGCCTGTGTGCTGGTGAGGAGGTCGAGGGCAACGCAGACAGTCGCTATCACCTGGTTACGGCAACGGGGAAGATTCCGATCTACATCGCCGCCAATCAGCCACGGATGCTGCGTTTGGCGGGGCGCGTGGCAGACGGCGTAATCCTGATGGGTGGCGCCAGCGCCGAGTTTACCGCCTGGCAGATCGATCAGGTACGGCGCGGTGCAGAAGAGGCCGGGCGCAGTATGAGCGATATCAAACTGGATCTGTGGGCTGCTATCGGTTTGTCCGATGATCGTGAACAGGCGGTGGACGAGGTGCGCCACTGGGTGGCTTCACAGGCGGAAACTTTCAGCAAGTGGCGCGAA
>PBSU01000044.1 GCA_002726415.1 Acidiferrobacteraceae bacterium
TAGTTAAGCCCTCCGGCAAACTCGCTCTCCAGTGGAAAAGAGAGCATCCCCATGACCGTGTAGCCCAGGAGCCAGGGCATAAGATAAAAGCGGATCATAAAGAAAAACCAGGCGATATAAAGCGGGATCAGCGGGCGGATCAGAAACTTCGGTGTAATCGGGCCAAAAAGATGCAGCAGGGGGTTGGTAACTCGAATAAAAAAGCGCGCAAAGAAGAACGGGGTGTCCTCGCGCAGAAACAGTGACATACCGAAGCGGCCGATCAGGGTCCACATGATGACCCCCATAATGTAATCCACCACGAGTACCCATAAGGGGAATGCCTCGGTCATCTTGCCGGTCCTCTTAGCTTAAGGTGAAAAAAAACCGGGGCGAAGACAGGCTTCGCCCCGGCTCACAGTTTACGAGATTAAGGTCAGTGCGTGGAAGACAGCACTGATTCGCCCTTCGGAATCCGGACTTCGTCCACCATCCGCTGGGTTTCCTCGTCAGGTTCGGCAGTCGCCAGGCTAACTACGATCATGGCCACCAGGCTGACTGAGGCACCGATAATGCCAAAGCGCAGGTGGTCGATGTAGAGCCACGGGTCCATGCCGCCCCATTTAACCATGTACAGATACCAGGTTCCCGAGAGCAGGCCTAAGAACATACCGGCTATTGCACCCTGGCGGTTAGCTCGTTTCCACCAGACGCCAAGGACCAGCGGGAAGAACAGGCCCGACATAGCAAAGTCGAAGGCCCAGGCTACCGCGCCCAGGATACTGGTGAGCTTCATACTCGCGACATAAGCACCGCAAGCACCAATGACGATCAGCAGCACGCGGGCTACGATCAGACGGTGCTTGGTATCCGCTTTGGGGTCAATGATCTTGTAGTACAGATCATGTGACAATGCATTGGCGATAGCCAGCAGCAGTCCATCAGCCGTTGACATTGCAGCTGCCATGCCACCCGCCGCGACCAGGCCTGAGATGACGTACGGTAGTCCCGCGATTTCAGGCGTAGCCAGCACCACGATATCCCCGCGCATGAAGAACTCATTGATCTGGAGGATGCCATCGCCGTTGCTGTCAGAGATCGCCAGGAAGCCGACATTACTCCACTTCTGTATCCAGTCCAGCGCATTAACCTCGGTGATAGCTTTGCCAATGATGCCGGTTGCCAGATTTGGATCAAGCACCTGCAGTTTGGTAAAGGTCGCCAGCGCCGGCGCGGTGAAATACAGCAGGAAGATAAAGAACAGCGACCAAGCAACCGACTGGCGTGCTGCTTTGACACTGGGTGTCGTGAAGTAACGCATCAGAATGTGCGGCAGCGATGCCGTACCGGCCATCATGCAGAACACCAGGGTGACGAACTTCCACTTCGCGGCAAAGGTTGTGCCCGCTTCGTAGTGCGCTACTGTCAGTGCCTTGAGTCCAGCGAATGCCTCAGTCGGCTTGGTGCCTACGCCGTGCAGGGTTTCAAGCTCGCCCAACCGCATAACCGCATCGCCATAGACGAGCTGTGGAATAAGGCCAAAGCCTTGCTTGTTGGACATCCAGATTACAGGCACCACATAGGCGATGATCAGCACGATGTACTGGGCCACCTGGGTCCAGGTCACCGCCCGCATACCGCCCAGCATGGAACAGAGCAAAATGCCCAGCAGGCCAAACCAGACGCCCACTTCGAAGGGAATCTGCAGCGCCCGTGAGGCGATTGTGCCGGTAGCGTTGATTTGCGCCGTCACGTAGGTGAACGAGGCCAACGTCAGTACACACACCGCTAAAAAGCGTGCGAGGTTGCCACCATAACGGGTTCCTATGAAATCCGGCACGGTATAGCAGCCGAATTTACGCAGGTACGGCGCCATCAGCGAGGCTACCAGCACATAACCGCCGGTCCAGCCGACGACGAACGCAATGTAGCCATGGCCTCCGAAGTAGATACCGCCCGCCATTGCAACGAAGGAAGCACCTGACATCCAGTCGGCCGCGGTCGCCATGCCGTTGAATACCGCTGGGACCTGGCGTCCTGCCACGTAGTAAGCATCCACTTGCATGGTGCGGGATAACCACCCGATGGTGGCATAGATCACCACGGTGAAGGCCACGAACAGAATGCCGATCGTGTCGGCCCCCAGTCCTGCCTGCTCCAGGATTGCCATCAGCAGGATAAAGACGACAAAACCACCGGTGTACAGCCCGTAGACTTTCGGCAGATTGTCTATAAAGTCACCTTTGATAATAGCCATATTGTTTCTCCTTAATTCTGCTGGCCGCTGGTTTCTTCCTCGGCCACGCCGTGCTCTACGTCAATTGCGTGCTGGCGTCTGGCAAACCAGAAGATCAGTACCACGAAAATGACTAATGAGCCCTGGGCCGCCATATAGAAGCCCAACGGGAAACCAAGGAAAGAGACGGCGTTCAGGCTGTCAGCAAACCAGTGAACAAGGTACGAGAAGATGAACCAGATGATCAGGGTTGTGATCATCAACCCTTTAGTTTTGGCCCAATGTGCTTCACGTGTTGATTGATCCACGTGTGTCATAAGTTGCCCTCCTATTTACCCCTGGCGGTGTTGAAAGGATCCAGCCGAGGGCAAACTGCAGTTTTGGTTAAGCCTCCGTATCAATCCATTGATACGTTAGTGAAATAGATGCAAGAACCGTGCCAGTAAAAAAAGTCATTTTTTTTAAGGTTTACCATGGCATTGACCATTATTAAAACCGTATTGGTGAGAAAGTGTTACGTAAAGTAACCCTTTTTATGGGAAGTAACGTAACAAGCCGCAGTGGCTTTCTGCTAAGTCTGAGGTGGGCCCTAGGACCTGCGGGCCTTACGCGTAGCTTGCTCTCGGGGAATGTTAAATCTCTGGCGCCGCTCCCAAAGTGTTTTGCGGCTGATGCCTAACTGTCGGGCGATCTCAGTCTCGGTCATCCGCCCTTCGTGTTGTTGGACGAACTCGACAAAATACTCATCCAGCGAAGCCCTGGGTCGGGCGGGATTGGACTGGGGATGATCGCGTTCGCCGGAGCGTTTCAGATTCATCAGCTCGGGAGTGATCGTTTCTTCGTCACAAAGGATTACCGCGCGCTCGATCGCGTTTTCCAGCTCGCGAACATTGCCGGGCCAGTCGTAATCCGTGATACATGCTCGAGTTTGCTCGGGTAGGGTACAAAGTGGTCGGTTGAGTTGTTGGCAGGTCCGTGTCAGAAGGTGATCCGCCAAGGCAGGAAGATCTTCCTTGCGCTCGCGCAAGGGTGGCAGGTTAATTTCGACGACCTGAAGCCGGTATAGCAGGTCCTGACGGAAGAGCTCTTTCTGGACGCGTTCGATCAGGTCTCGATGGGTGGCGGCGAGTACTCGAACATTCACCTTTTTGAGCCGGTTAGAACCGAGTCGCCGCACCTCGCCTTCCTGAATTACCCGCAGCAGTCCGGCCTGGGCGGCAGCGGAGAGTTCGGCCACCTCATCCAAGAACAAAGTGCCGCTGTCGGCGCTTTCGATCAACCCAGCACTGGCACGGTCAGCACCGGTGAACGCCCCTTTTTCATAACCAAAAAGCTCAGACTCCATGAGGCTGTCAGGAATAGCCGCGCAGTTCATGGTAACCAGTGGGGCATTATGACGCTCACCTTGTTCATGGATGGCCCGGGCTACCAGTTCCTTACCGGTGCCTGACTCACCATAAATCAACACGGTTGAGTCAGTGGGGGCAACCTTGGCGATACGGGCAAGAACGGCCTGCATCGCGGGGGATTGACCGACCATCCCCCAGACCGGGTACGCGCGCTCAATGTCTTTGCGCAGCGCTTGATTCTGTCGAAACAGCAGATTCTGACGGATCAGTCGGTCAGTCACGATCAGCATTTCGTCGTGATTGAACGGCTTTGCGATGTAATCCGCAGCTCCGGCTTTCATGGACTCCACTGCCGAGTTAATGCTGGCGTAGCTGGTCATGATCAGCACCGGCGTTCCCGCACACTTCTCGATCACTTCGGTCCCCAGGCCTCCCGGCAGGCGTAGATCCGCGATGATCAGACTGAAGGCATCGAGACTGAATTGGGTCTCGCTTTCGGTTACCGAGGAGGCCTCGGCGACCTCGTAGCCCTCGCGTTTGAGTAATTTCGCCAGAGCCCGGCGAATAACAACCTCATCTTCAATAATCAGAATGCGATCCATAAGTGTCGGGTACTCGTCAGGCCGGCGCGGGCAGTGTGATGCGGACCTCGGTCCCCGCATCAGGCGCACTATCCACTTCTATATCACCATCGTGATCCCGGATGATGCCGTAGGTCAGCGCCATGCCCAGGCCGGTGCCTTCTCCCGGCTGCTTAGTGGTAATAAAAGGTTCAAAGATTCGTTCGCTTATCTCCTGACTCATACCGTGTCCGTAATCTCGCAGGCTGATTTCGACTCCGCCCGTGTGCTCACCGACTTGCACCCGGATCATGCTGTCCTGCGGGCTGGCGTCATAAGCATTGGTCAGAATATTGACGAACACCTGACATAGCCGTTGCCGGTCGCCTTCCACATCAATGTCCTGACTACAGTCAATTGCAACATTCATGGTTTTGTCGGGTTGCGACAGGCGTACCAACTCACTGGCTTCATCGAGGCAACCCATAAGACCGAAACGGTGCTTTTGCAGCAGATCGGCATCACCACGGCGAGCGAAATTTACCAGTGTCTGAACAATATTGTTGATCCGACCGGTCTGTTCCAGTATGCCCTGGACCTCCGAGCGCATCTCCGGGTCGACGATCTCGGCCTCCAGGTTCTGGGCGAGACAGGCAATGCCGGTAACCGGGTTGCCAATCTCATGGGCCACGCCTGAGGCGAAGCGACCGATTGAAGCCAGCCGTTCATTGTGTGCCAGTTGATCTTCCAACAGGTGGACATCCGTCAAATCCTGCAATAGGACACTGGTGCCGATGGATTCGGCTGGCATGTTGGCATCATGCGGTGGAAGGGTGCCGGTCAGTTCGGCCTTAAACAGACCAAACCAGCGTGGCCGCTTGTCCAGGTGCAATAATTTCTTGTGAATCTGTTTCTGGTCGCTGTCCAGAAATTCTCCGATGACGGTATTCCAGGGTGAAGCCAGGCTGGATACCTGGTTTCCCAGGGCCATGGCTTTGTTGACCCCCGAAAGATCTTCCATTACGCGATTCCACGCGGCAACCATGCCAGTGGAGCTGACCGAGCAGACCCCAACGGGGAGATCTTCCAGGATTTGCCGGTGGTAGCGGCGCATGGTATCGAGTTGCGCAGCGAGGCCCCGCAGTTGACTGCGGGATGCCTCGAGACGATCCTCCATGAACCGCATTCTTTCAGCAACCGGGAGCTTTTGATCACGATCAATCGGCAGACGGGTCTCAACCACATCCCGGGCAAAGTGCGGACCCAGCAGGCCGGAGAGGTTGCGCTCGATTCGCTCTCGCAGGCGGCCAAGTGCCCGGGAGTCGGTCTCATCCTCGGTCATCTTCAGGTCACGCTGGGCCCGGCGCACTTCATACTCGGCGGTCTGGGGGCCCAGTGCGCGCGCCAAGGCCGGTACGAATTCGCGCGAGGAGCCCAACCGAACCGGACTCCGGTAGGGTGCCGTCAGAATACCCTGAACACAAAGTGCGGCAGCTTCACGCTCTGGCGCGCTCTGACGGGTCAGTACGGACAACACCACAAATAATAGGCTGTTGATGGATAGCGACGTCAGCGTCGAAAAGGTCCATTTATTCTGGCCTGCTATCTCCCACAGGGGAGGCGTGACAGATGCCTGGTCTGGCCCGGTACCACCCAACAAGGGCACGATCAGCACAAAGAACCAGATAAACCCACCTCCAGTCAGGCCGGCGATAAAGCCAAGGCGGTTTGCCCCTGCCCAGAACAGGGTGCCGATAATGCCGGGGAGAAACTGAGCAACGGCAACAAATGAAATCAGGCCCAGTTGTACCAGTTGACTGCTGCGCTCAAAAGCCAGAAAGAAGCCATAACCCGCAAAGACCAGTACCGCAATAATCACCCGCCGCCCCCATAGCAGCCAGCGGTACAGGTTGACAGAGGAACTGGGTGTGCCTGTGGCCGGGAGAAGAAGGTGGTTTACTGTCATGCCTGCCAGAGCCAGGGTGCTGACGATAATCATGGCACTGGCCGCCGAAACGCCACCGAGAAAGACAAAGATAGTGAGTGCCGCAGACCCGGTGCTTCGGGCGATTCCCAGCACATGGTAATCGGGCACAGTACCCAGGTTCTGTTTGATCGCCGCCCACAGCACGATTGGAATAGCGAGATTCAGTATCAACAGAAAAAGTGGGAAGCCCCAGGCTGCGCGCGCCAGCGTTCCCGGCGCAATGTTCTCAGTGAACAGCATATGGAACTGCCGTGGCAGTAGGAATGCCGCGGCAAAGGATAGAATCAGCACGCTAACCCAGGGACCATCCCGGGCTGGTGTTGTCATTGCCTGAAGTGCTTCGGGATTCTGGTCCAGCCAATCGCCCAGGCCCACAATCCCACCGAAGATCCCGCTGACACAGATGCCTGCGACCAGAATGAGGGCGAGCAGTTTCACCAGTGATTCGAAAGCGATAGCGACAACCAGCCCCTCGTGTTTCTCCCGTGGGGAGATGTGACGGGTGCCAAAGAGTATGGCGAACAGTACGATGAGCACGCAAAACCCCAGGGACAGGTATTGTGGAGCAAACTGCTGTGTCAGTACGCTGGCAGATTCGGTTACTGCGCGAATCTGTAGTGAGATATAAGGCAGTGTTCCAGCTAGCATAAATAGGGTCACCAGCACACCGGCGGTCTGACTGCGAAAGCGAAACGCGAACAGGTCAGCCAAAGAGGTCAACTGATACTCGCGCACCAAGCGCAGGATCGGGCTAAGGATAACCGGGGTGAGAATGAAGGCCAGGGTCAATCCTAGATAAACGGTCAGGAACATGAAGCCGTTAGAATCTGCGTAGCCTACGCTACCGTAGAAACTCCAGGTAGTGGCGTAGACTCCCAGAGACAGAACATAAACTACCGGGTGGCGGGGTAGCCAGGACGGCAACCATCGCTTCTCTGTGGCATAGGCAATCAGGAACATCAGAGACAGGTAGAGCAGGCTGCTTAGGAAGAGTCCCGGTGCGGTGAGGATCATCGGTGGTCGATCCTGCGGTGCGCCCAGGGAATCAGCAGAATTATCACCAGCCAGATGAGAAAAGGCAGGTACCACGGCAGCGACGCCTGCAGCCACCATCCGGTGATCGGAGAGACCAGAATCAGCAGCGACAGGCCAAAAAGGAGAAAAACGCGCTCCATCCGTGATTTACAATGACATGCCCATGATCGTTACAAAATGTAACATAGCCGTCGAACAAGACAAACTGTATCGTGATTCCCGTCAGGATTCGTGGCGCCTTAAAGCCCAAAAGGGGGGCAGGTGATCGGCTCGCGTCTTTTAAGCAAGGCACGAGCTTACCTTGCGCGCCAGCGGAATTCGGTAGGGCCTATCGTCGATACGCAGGGTCTTGCTGAGTTTATCGATAGCCGTTCCAGCCTGGTCGCGCAGACGTCGCTCTATGGATATATCAAGACCCGTGCGGGCACCCGTTTCCCCGACCTATTTGAAAACGACGAATTCCTGGAATCCATCAACATAGCCAAGTGGCATATCTGGGGAGCCTGCGTTTCGGATTTGACGGTTTTTGCCGGCGGCCTGCTCTATCAGGAGGTCGCCGATGCGGATCGGGTACGTCTGGCTCTCAAGCGCGCCATTGATCCCGTGTTGGAACGTACCGGGCATCCAGATGAGGCCGGAAAGGATTTTAGTGCGACACGGGAAAGTATCGGTGTGCGTCTAGCCGGAGCGGTGTTTACTGATGCCGCCCAGACTGAGAATGCTTTTACCCGAAGTCCTGCAGCATTGGTCTACTGGGCACCGATCGTCGATGAACTCAAAGTGCTGGATGAAGCCATCGTGCGTAATTCGATCCGCTTTCGCTGGCAAGCGCCACGCCGTGAGTTACGTAAAGCGCTGCAGGCTCGGCAACTGCTTGATTCAATGATCGACTGAGAGATGGGGGCAGCCTGGGGGTCCTAAAAGGCAGCAGGGGTTGTCATCCAACGGTAAAATTACGGATTTGCCCTGGCAAGGTTGATTCTGCAGGGTATGGTTCAGCGTGTTGCGTGCAGACGAGGACTCACTATGTCGAATAATAAACCCATCAGCCGTTACCCGGTGCCAGCGCTCGACGATCTGCCGCAGGATCTGCGTGACCGAATTATGACGGTTCAGGAGAAAGCAGGCTTCGTGCCTAATGTCTTTCTCGCATTGGCACACCGACCTGCTGAATGCCAGGCGTTCTTTGATTACCACGACGCATTGATGCTGCGTGAGGGCGGCCTTTCCAAGGCTGAGCGCGAAATGATTGTCGTTTCGACATCTGGGGCAAATCACTGCCAGTACTGCGTCGTTGCTCATGGTGCCATATTGCGGATTTACGCCCGCGATCCTCTGGTCGCCGATCAGGTGGCCATCAATTTTCGCAAGGCGGACATCAGCACCCGCCAGCGGGCGATGCTGTTCTTTGCCGACAAGGTCGCCCGGGATTCAGCGGCGCTGGAAGACAGTGATTATGAAGCCTTGCATGAGCATGGCTTTGATGACGAGGATATCTGGGATATCGGCGCTATTGCGGCCTTTTTCGCGTTGTCCAACAGAATGGCCAATCTGACGGCTATGCGTCCGAACGATGAGTTCTACAGTATGGGTCGCCAGCCGCGGGAAGAATCCTCATGAGCAATCCACCCAAGGGGTTGCCTTCGATCCGCACCATCGCCATGCCCTCAGATGCCAACCCGAA
>PBSU01000045.1 GCA_002726415.1 Acidiferrobacteraceae bacterium
AGCGCAGAAATCAACACCTGCGGAATTTCTCCACACACTGGAGGTGGTTAACGAGATGTATGCCACAGTGGGTCCGTTACTTGAGAAGTACCGAGTGCTGGTCTGCCCCACCAACGCGCTGCCGGCCGTACCGGCTGACTTTGATCACTCTGAGGACACGGTGAGCATTAATGGTAAGCAAGTTAATCCCGCGTTAGGCTGGGTAATGACCACGCCGTTTAATTCCTTAAGCCGATGTCCGGTGCTGACGGTGCCGACAGGACGCGCGAGTAACGGGGTTCCGACCAGCATCCAGATTGTGGGTCGCACCTACACCGATAAGGATGTATTTCAGGCAGGCCTGGCATACGAATCTGCGGCGCCCCCGTGGTTCAGTCCGGGAGGCTATCGGCCCACACTGCCCCATGCCTGAGACCGACTTACCCTCTGAACGCACAACGATCTGTCTGGCAAACTGGCGTCAGAACCCGCATAGCCGCTTTGCCTTTCACCACGTGCGCGAGTTCATCGGCACGGCCACAGTCAAAGGTGCTGCTCGGCCCTCACCACTTGCAACCCACCCCGCCAGACTTGAAGATCTCGAACGCGAGATCTTGCAGCCTAACCTTGGCACCTGGTTGACACAAAATGACACTGATGCGTTTATCGTACTGAAAGCAGGTCAAATCGCCCTTGAGTGGTATGCGCCTCATTATGTCGATCCAGAACCTCATATTCTGTTTTCCATCAGCAAATCGGTGACGGGGTTACTCGCAGGCATTTTGCAGCACGCCGGCATACTTGAGCCTACCGCCGAGGTTATTGAATATCTTCCCGAAGCCAAAGATTGTGGCTACGGAAAATGCACCATTCAGCATCTTCTGGATATGCAGGCCGCAATCGCTTTCGATGAGAATTATCTCGACCAGACCGGCCAGTTTGCGCAATACCGGGCAGCAACAGGCTGGAACCCCGCTCAACCGGGGATAGACGCACCTGCGGGGCTCGCCGAATTTCTTTTGACCTTAAAGGCTGGTCCCAGAACGCATGGGGAAGTTTTTCGCTACCTATCTCCAAACTCGGATCTGCTGGGTCTGATCCTGGAGCGGGCCACCGGCAAACGCTATGCAGATCTGCTATCGCAATACCTGTGGCAACCCCTGGGGTGTGAAACTGATGCCTATATTACCGTCGATAGCGCAGGTGCCGCGCGATCAGCTGGCGGGTTATGCGTGCATCCGCGCGATCTTGCTCGCCTCGGGCGGGCGATCTCATTGGCCGCCTCGGGCAGGGAAAACCCCACCATTCCAATACCCTGGATTAAGGACACCCTGGATAACGGAAGCTTTTCTGCGTGGCGCCAGGGTGACTTCGCTGATTTTCTGCCCCAGGGGGTCTATCGAAACCAGTGGTATCTCACCGGAGGAGCCGCCGGTGCCATCATGGCTATCGGTATTCACGGTCAGTGGCTTTATGTGGATCCCACGCGAGACGTTGTGATCGTCAAATTATCATCCCAGCACAAACCGCTGGATGAGGCTCTGGACGTGCGCCTGGTCGATCACTTTACCCGCATCGCTAGCACGCTCTAGGTCTGAGCTGTCTGCATAACCCACCCTGGCGAGCGCGGCATCACGTTGATGATGCGCTCGCCACCCCCTGTACCAGATAGGCCTGGCTCATCTCAAAGCACGCCTCATCGACTTTGATATAGGCGATCCGGTCGCCGGGCAGCACAGTCACGTCATCCACCCCGGTCAGGGCGCGCAGGCGCTTCTCGACCTCCTCCAGATCAAGCCCGGGGCCACGCTCCAATCGCAGCATGACACTGTCCCGTAATAAAGGGGTCTGACCTATCAGTGTGATAACCAGCCACGCCAGAGTCGCCACGACACAAAAACCGAACACCCCCGGCGCACCCCAGGCGCCATAGAGCACACCGCCCAGCGCACCACCCACAAAGACCCCGGTAAACTCGAAGGTGTTGTAGATCCCCATCGCAGTCCCTTTTGCGTGACCTGGTGCCAGGCGGCTCATTAATGAGGGCAACATGGCTTCGAGCAAATTAAAGCCGGTAAAAAAGAGTCCCAGGCCCACTACCAGCCCCATACTTTGCCCAGACCCTGTCAGCAGCAGGAATTGCGCTGCCAACAGAATCACGATGGCAAGCCGAAAGATCCCGAAGGTCCGTTCGCGGCGCATCCCCAGAATCAGCAGCGGCGCCATGAGGATGACCGAAGCAATCAACACCGGAACGTATACCTGCCAGTGCACATCACGGGCCAGGCCTAACACCTCAATTAACGCAAAGGGCACGACCACAAATAAGGCTGTCAGCACCATATGCAAAATGCAGATACCCACATCCATGCGCAACAGCTGGCGGTCAAAAAAAGCTTCCCGGAAATGGGCCCGACTCGCCCGTACGCCCGGATCCTGGGTGAGATGCTGCGGCGTGGGCACCCCCCAGGCCACGACCGCTGCTGCAACCAACGCCAGGATCATGGTCAGCCAGAACAGGCCGCTGAAGCCGATCCACCGATCCAGTACCGGCGCGGCCATCAGTGCGATAAGAAAAGAAGCACCGATACTCATGCCGATCAGCGCCATCGCTTTGGTCCGCTGCTGCTCTCGGGTGAGATCTGCCACCAACGCCAGCACCACAGATGCTATGGCACCGCTGCCCTGCAGTGCCCGCCCGATGACGACCCCGACCACGGTATCGGCCATCGCCGCCACGACACTGCCCAGGGCAAAAATCGCCAGGCCCGCGATGATCAGGGGTTTGCGGCCAAAACGGTCTGAAAGCATACCGAAGGGAATCTGGAAGACGGCCTGAGTCAGGCCGTAGGCGCCCAGCGCCATGCCGACCATGAGCGGGGTCGCCCCGGGCAGGTCACTGGCGTATAAGACCATGACCGGCATCACCAGAAACAAACCGAACATACGCAGGCTAAAAACACCAGCCAGGGCCGCTACGGCGCGGCGCTCCGGACTATTCATCGGATCACGGTCTGGGTTTGACTTCAAAAACGCTTATCCCACAGGCAGGTCTGCGGCCCGAGCCCCCAACTCCGGCGCAACCCTGCCAATGACAGAAGAATCGCAAAACATCCTGCAGCAAAAGGGGAATAAAGGCTTTGAACACAGGCATGCAAGGGACGTAATATTAACAGTTTGCTTTTTCACGACCTAGTCATGCGCAATATCAAGATCCGCGGTGCCCGCACCCACAACCTGCGCAGTGTCGATCTCGACCTGCCACGCGATAAATTGATCGTCATTACCGGGCTTTCCGGCTCCGGCAAATCCTCACTGGCGTTCGATACCGTATACGCCGAAGGCCAGCGCCGCTACGTCGAGTCCCTGTCTGCCTACGCTCGCCAGTTCCTGTCACTGATGGAAAAGCCCGATGTCGATCTGATAGAGGGTCTCTCGCCCGCCATCAGCATCGAACAAAAAGCCGCCTCGCATAACCCGCGCTCCACAGTAGGTACCGTGACAGAAATCTATGATTACCTGCGGTTGCTATACGCGCGGGTGGGTGAACCGCGCTGCCCAGATCACGGGGTCACACTTGCGGCCAGCACTGTGAGTGAAATGGTCGATCGCGTGCTGGCGTTACCCGAGAACAGCCGTATCCTGTTACTGGCCCCCGTGGTGCAGGATCGCAAAGGGGAATACCAGCAGATGCTGCGCGGCCTGCTGGGACAAGGTTTTATCCGGGCGCGGATCGACGGCGTCGTCTGCGACCTGGATACCCCGCCCGAACTGGACCGAAAACGCAAACACAGTATCGAGGTAGTAGTTGATCGGGTTGTGATAAAAGCCGATCTTGCACAACGCCTGGCCGAGTCTTTTGAGACCGCGCTGGCGGTGGCCGATGGCCTTGCCCTGGTTGAGGTGCTGCCAGGCGAAGATCAGGACAGTGGCATTGAGATGCTGTTCTCGGCCCGTTATGCCTGCCCGCACTGCGGCTACAACCTCACCGAACTTGAACCCCGACTGTTCTCCTTTAATAACCCCGCCGGCGCCTGCCCGGATTGCGATGGCCTGGGTGCCCGCCAGTTTTTTGACCCCGATCGCGTCATACACGATGACAGTCTCAGCCTGGCGGCTGGGGCGATTTCGGGCTGGGATCGGCGCAACGCGTTTTACTTCCAGATGCTGACCTGCCTGGCAGAGCATTACGGATTTGATATCGACAAACCCTTGAGGCGCCTGCCGAAAAAAATCCGAGATATCATTTTATATGGCAGTGGCAAAGAGAAAATCGCGTTCTCCTATCTGCGGTCCCATGGTCGACGGCCTCGCAGAAGAACCCATACCTTTGAGGGCGTGATCCCCAACATGGAGCGGCGCTACCGGGACTCCGAATCAAACACCATCCGCGAAGAACTGGCGCGTTACCGTAATACCCAGCCCTGTGAAAGTTGTTCTGGCAGCCGGTTGCGAACCGGGGCCCGCAACGTCTTTGTCGGCGAGCAGCCAATTCATCACCTCACGGCAATGCCAATCGAAACCTCGCTGGCCTTCTTTGAAGCACTTTCATTACCTGGGCAACAAGGTGAGATCGCCGTGCGGATTGTCCGTGAAATTGGCGAACGGCTTCGTTTTCTGGTTAACGTCGGGCTGGAATACCTCGCGCTGGATAGAACCGCCGAGACACTCTCAGGAGGCGAGGCGCAACGTATCCGCCTGGCATCGCAGATCGGCTCCGGCCTGGTGGGCGTTATGTATATTCTTGACGAGCCTTCAATCGGCCTGCACCAACGCGACAACCAGCGCCTGCTCGATACCCTGTTTCACCTTCGCGACCTGGGCAACACCGTGGTCATGGTCGAACATGACGAAGAAGCGATTCGCAGTGCGGACCACATCGTTGATCTGGGCCCCGGCGCCGGCATCCACGGCGGCCGCGTGGTGGCTCAGGGCGCAATCGAGCAGGTGCTTAACTCTGCCGAATCGATTACCGGCCAGTATCTGTGCGGGGCACAGGCGATCAGCGTGCCCACCCAACGGACACCGCCAGACCCAGAGCGACAGTTGCTCATTCGCGGCGCGGCTGGCAACAACCTGAACCTGCTCACCGCGGCGATTCCGGTGGGACTTTTCACCTGCGTCACCGGGGTATCGGGGTCGGGAAAATCCACGCTCATCAACAATACGCTTTACCCGGCGATGGCTCGACACCTGCATGAAGGACGCCAACAACCCGCGGCCCATGAGCGCATCGACGGGCTGGATCATTTCGACAAGGTAATCGACATCGACCAGAGTCCGATCGGCCGCACACCCCGCTCCAACCCCGCGACCTATACCGGGCTTTTTACCCCAATTCGTGAACTTTTCGCTGGAACGCCCGAATCCCGGGCCCGGGGCTACAAAGTGGGACGCTTTTCCTTCAACGTTCGGGGTGGGCGCTGCGAGGCCTGCCAGGGTGATGGACTGATCAAGGTTGAAATGCATTTTTTGCCCGATATCTACGTGCCCTGCGATACCTGTCAGGGGAAACGCTACAACCGCGAAACCCTGGATGTCCGGTACAAAGATCGGAGTATCGACCAGGTGTTGGAGATGACGGTCGCGGAGGCGGCTGAGTTTTTCAGCGCGATACCGGTAATCAAGCGCAAACTCGATACGCTGCTGGACGTCGGGTTGGGGTATATCCGCCTGGGGCAAAGTGCGACCACCCTGTCTGGGGGTGAGGCGCAACGGATCAAACTCGCCCGGGAGCTATCCAAACGCGATACTGGGCGTACGCTGTATATCCTTGACGAACCCACGACTGGTCTACACTTTCACGATATCCGCCAGTTACTGACGGTACTGCACCGCCTGCGTGATCACGGAAACACTGTTGTTGTCATCGAGCACAATCTGGATGTCATCAAAACCGCCGACTGGATTCTGGATTTGGGCCCCGAGGGTGGCCAGCGTGGGGGGCAACTGGTTGCGGCCGGTACGCCCGAACAGGTGGCGTCGATTAATCAATCCTACACCGGCCAGTTTCTTCAAGCCTTACTCCCAGGCGCGACGTCGGCCTGACCTCCCTGCTGGGCCTGAAATGTGTCGCAATAAACTCTGCCCCAAAAGAATGGGGTCTAACCACTGATCCAATAATCCGAATTAATCAATAATCTTTGTGTTAAATTTTGATCACGCCCGAAAAATACGGTTAGGTGCTTTCAGTACCCCTCAGCCGCGTAGTCAGGCTTTTGACCTGACCGCCGTGCCAGCCAGCCCAGGAGCAACTTATGGTCGATAGAAAGCCTGTTAAGGATATCGACCCGCTGGAGACACGCGAATGGCAGGACGCATTGAGTTCGGTTATCGAACGTGAGGGCGAAGAACGCGCGCACTTTCTCCTCGAAACTCTGATCGACCAGGCCCGACGCTCGGGCACACATATCCCCTATCGCCCCACCACCGCCTATCTGAATACCATACCCGCAGCCCGCGAGCCGCGAAGCCCCGGTGACGCGGCAATCGAGTGGCGGATTCGATCCCTGATCCGCTGGAATGCGCTGGCCATGGTCATGCGGGCCAACCGCACCAGTAGCGAGCTTGGAGGGCATATCGCCAGTTTCGCCTCAGCTGCTACGCTTTATGACGTTGGCTTCAACCATTTCTGGCGCGGGGTCGATGCCGAACAAGGGGCTGATCTGGTATTTTTCCAGGGGCACTCGGCACCGGGAATCTATGCCCGAGCCTTCCTCGAGGGTCGCCTGAGCGAAACACAGCTTGAAGGGTTCCGCCAGGAGGTTGAGGGTGAAGGCCTGTCGTCCTATCCGCACCCCTGGCTGATGCCGGACTTCTGGCAGTTTCCGACGGTATCGATGGGCCTGGGACCGATCCAGGCCATCTATCAGGCCCGGTTCATGAAGTATCTGCAGAACCGTGAGTTTATTCCCCCTTCAGACCGCAAGGTCTGGGCCTTCATGGGCGACGGCGAAATGGACGAACCCGAATCTATGGGCGCGCTCGGACTGGCAGGCCGTGAACAACTGGATAACCTGATTTTCGTCATCAACTGCAACCTGCAGCGCCTTGACGGCCCGGTACGCGGCAACGGCAAAATCATTCAGGAGCTTGAGGGTGAGTTTCGCGGTGCCGGCTGGAACGTCATCAAATTAATCTGGGGGTCCTATTGGGACCCGCTACTGATGCGTGATACCAAGGGCTTGCTGAGACAACGCATGGAAGAGGCGCTGGATGGGGAATACCAGGCCTTCAAGAGCAAGGATGGCGCCTTTGTACGCGAGCACTTCTTCGGCAAATCTCCAGAGCTTGCAGCCATGGTGGCGAACATGACCGACGAGGATATCTGGCGGTTGAACCGGGGCGGCCACGATCCACACAAGGTCTATGCTGCCTATGCTGCGGCTGCGGCACATCGCGGCCAGCCTACGGTGATCTTGGCAAAAACGGTAAAGGGTTACGGCATGGGTGAATCCGGCGAGGGCCAGAACATCACCCATAGTCAGAAAAAGATGGCCGACGAATCCCTGCTGGCCTTTCGCGATCGCTTTCGCATACCACTTGATGACGACGCCGTACTGGCCTGCCAGTTCTACCACCCAGGCGAGGACAGCCCGGAGGTGCACTACCTCAAAGAGCGCCGTGCTGTGCTCGGTGGCAGCCTGCCCATCCGTGTCGATACCGCGCCGCCCACTGCGGCGCCTGAACTATCAATCTTCCAGTCGCAACTTGAGGGCACCGGGGAGCGGGAGATTTCCACCACGATGGCATTTGTCAGGTTACTGACGGCGTTAACACGGGACAAAACCATCGGGTCGCGCGTCGTACCGATCGTACCTGACGAATCGCGCACCTTTGGTATGGAAGGCATGTTCCGCCAGTTGGGAATTTATGCCCCCGAAGGCCAACTGTATATTCCCGAAGATGCCGACCAGCTGATGTATTACCGGGAAGATATTCAGGGCCAGGTGCTCCAGGAAGGCATTACCGAAGCCGGCGCCATGTCCTCCTGGATCGCCGCCGCCACGGCTTATGCCAATCACGGCATCGCCATGATCCCCTTCTACATCTTCTATTCAATGTTCGGTCTTCAGCGGGTAGGTGATCTGGCCTGGGCCGCCGGTGACCTGCAGGCCCGAGGCTTTTTGATTGGCGGTACCGCGGGACGCACTACCCTCGCCGGTGAAGGACTGCAACACCAGGATGGCCACAGCCTGCTGCTGGCATCTAGCATCCCCAACTGTGTGTCCTACGATCCGGCTTTTAATTTTGAGCTTGCGGTCATTGTTCAGGATGGCCTGCGGCGTATGTTTGCCGAAAAGGAAAACATCTTTTATTACATCACCGTAATGAACGAGAACTACCCCCACCCGGCCTTGCCCGAGGGCGCACAGGAGGGCATTCTCAAAGGGTTGTACCCCCTGAAACAGGCCCGGCGCGGGCGCAAAGCCGCGCCCCGGGTACAACTGCTGGGTAGCGGTACCATCCTACGCGAATCAATCGGTGCAGCACAGTTGCTGGAGCAGGACTTTGGAGTTCTAGCTGATATCTGGAGTGTCACCAGTTACAACGAACTTGCCCGACAGGGTCGCGATACTGCTCGCTGGAATCGCCTTCATCCTGAAGAGACGCCGCGCAGCACCTACGTCGGCGAGCAACTGGCCAATGCGGGCGGACCCATCATTGCAGCCAGTGACTACAACCAGACCTACGCTGACCAGATCCGTGAGTTTGTACCTGGACGCTACGTGGTGCTGGGGACAGATGGCTTTGGCCGCAGCGGTACCCGCGAACAATTGCGAGGATTTTTCGAGGTGAACCGCTACCATATTGCGCTTGCCGCACTGACCGCGCTGGCCGATGAGAACGCATTGCCGCGCTCAACCGTTAACGATGCAATGAGCCGTTACTCGTTGAATCCAGACAAGCCTAACCCGGCAACTGTCTGATCAGAAAACACGATGAGCGACATCCGCGAAATCACAGTACCGGACATTGGCGACTTCGAGAATGTCGACGTCATTGAAGTACTGGTCGGGCCCGGAGATAGGGTGCAGGCAGAAGATCCCCTGATTACCCTGGAAAGCGACAAGGCCACCATGGATATCCCCTCTCCGATGTCAGGGCAGATTACCCAGGTCATGATCTCGGTCGGTGAGCAGGTCTCTCAGGGCACCGTGGTCGCTACACTGGAAGCGGCCATACCCGCGGACGTGCAGGCAGACTTACAAACACCCGCAACCGCCCCCGCGCCTACCACGCCGGCACCATCACAAGCCCAGGACCCCAGGCCAGCCGCACAACGTCCTGCACCCCCAGCCACACTGCCGCCGCCCGTCGAACGCAGTGGCGATGCCCTACCCCATGCGAGCCCCGCAATACGCCGGTTCGCCCGCGAAGTGGGGGCCGATCTTTCCCAGGTGCGAGGCAGCGGTGCCCATGGACGGATCCTGCACGAGGATGTTCGCGAATTTATTAAGGCCGCCCTGGCCCGTGAAACCACTGGAGCGGAAACTACCACCGGCATTCCGGCTATGCCCGAAGTGGATTTTTCCCGCTGGGGCCCCACTAAGACCCAACCACTCTCGCGGATCCAGCGCCTGTCAGGACGCTACCTGCATCGCGCCTGGCTCAATGTACCCCATGTCACTCATCACGACGAAGCCGACATTACCGAACTGGAAACTTTTCGCCAGTCGCTGAAGCAGGATGCTGCACAGTCGGGTGTGCGTATTACCTTACTGGCTTTTCTGATGAAGGCAGTCGCCAGCGCGTTAAAGGCCTTTCCCAACTTCAATGCATCGCTGGCGAGTGATGGTGAAAACCTGATACTCAAACAGTACTTTCACATCGGTGTTGCCGTTGACACCGAGAATGGCCTGGTGGTGCCCGTAGTTCGGGACGTCCAGAGCAAGGGCATTATCGAACTCGCCCAAGCACTGGGAGAGGTGAGCGAACGTGCACGGGAGGGCAAACTCAAGCCGGACGAAATGCAAGGGGGTTGCATGAGCATTTCCAGTCTCGGCGGCATTGGCGGCACCGCCTTTACGCCGATCGTCAATGCGCCCGAGGTGGCAATCCTGGGTGTGACCCGCTCACGGATGACCCCAATCTGGAATGGCACTGAATTCCAGCCGCGGCTGATGCTGCCGCTGGATCTGTCTTATGACCACCGGGTTGTCGATGGAGCGCAGGCCGCCCGCTTCTCCGCCTTTCTGGCAACTGCCCTGAAGGACGCACGCCGCCTGCTGTTGTAGGAAAACAGAAAAAGAGACCATCCCGTGACTGATACCGAGATTACCGTTTTTGTTCCCGATATCGGAGATTTTCAGGATGTCGATATCATTGAGGTGCTGATCGAGCCCGGCACTACGGTTGAACTGGAGTCGCCACTGATCACCCTGGAAAGCGACAAGGCCACCATGGATATCCCCTCGCCCGTTACCGGGCAGATTACTGAAGTGCTGGTACGCAAGGGAGGGCGGGTATCGCAGGGGGATCCAGTAGCCAAGATGATGGCGCCCGAAGATACCGCTGCGCCAGTACAAACTCCAACGGACACGGCAGCCCTCGAAGCAGCAACACCGCCGGCATCGGTGCCACAGCAGGCACCCTCTGCCAACACTAGCGACAACGATGTGGCAGATCTGGTCGTGTTGGGCTCAGGTCCTGGCGGCTATACCGCGGCATTCCGTGCGGCTGATCTTGGCCTGAAAGTCACCCTTGTTGAGCGGTATCCAACCCTCGGTGGTGTCTGCCTGAACGTTGGCTGCATCCCGTCCAAGGCCCTGCTGCATGCCGCACGCGTGATTGAAGAAACCCGCGAGATGCGCCCACATGGTA
Organism: Acidiferrobacteraceae bacterium; assembly: GCA_002726415.1. Taxonomy (GTDB): domain Bacteria; phylum Pseudomonadota; class Gammaproteobacteria; order Arenicellales; family UBA868; genus UBA868. The sequence goes on from PBSU01000045.1 coordinate 10,804, forward strand.
TTGACTTCGGCGAACCCGATATCGACCACACTCGACTGGGCAACTGGAAGAATAAAGTCGTCGGCCAGTTGACTGGCGGACTTGCGGTGCTGGCAAAAAAACGCGGCATAGACGTGGTCGAGGGCAGCGGCGAATTTCGCTCTGCCCACGAACTGTGTATTCGTAATGCCCAGGGTGAACAATCACTGCGTTTCTCCCAGGCCATCATCGCGGCTGGCTCACAACCTGTGATGTTGCCCGGGTTGCCTGAGGATCCGCGTATTATCGACTCCACCGGCGCGCTCGCACTGGGTCAAATTCCGGATCATCTGCTGGTCATCGGCGGCGGCATTATTGGCCTGGAAATGGCGACGGTATACCGCGCCCTGGGCAGCCGGATCAGTATCGTAGAGTTGTGTGATCAGTTAATGCCCGGCACGGACCCCGACCTGGTCAAACCCCTGGCCAAGCGGCTCACCAAGCAGTATGAGCACATTCACCTTGGAGCCCGGGTCAGCGCCATTCAGGCACAGGATGCGGGCCTGCTTGTCAGCTTTGAGGGGGGAAACGCCCCGGCAGAAGCAACCTATGATGGCGTGCTGGTTGCGGTAGGGCGTACCCCGAACGGTCACCGTATCAATGCAGCAGCGGCTGGTGTTCAAGTCGATGAACAGGGTTTTATTGCAGTGGATGCCCAACAAAGAACCAACCTGGAACATATCTTTGCTATCGGTGATATCGTGGGGCAGCCGATGCTGGCTCATAAGGCCAGTCACGAAGGTAAGGTGGCCGCTGAAGTGGCGGCCGGACACAAGAGTGCGTTTGAAGGCCGGGTGATTCCGTCCGTGGCTTACACTGATCCGGAGGTAGCCTGGGTGGGACTGACTGAGACTGAAGCCAAGCGCCAGAATCACCAATACAAAAAAGGCACTTTTCCCTGGGCTGCCAGTGGTCGAGCACTGGCTCTGTCCCGCAGCGAAGGATTCACCAAACTGTTATTTGACCCCGACACCCACCGCATCCTGGGAGGTGGTATCGTAGGCCCTAACGCCGGCGATCTGATCGCTGAGGTGGGTCTGGCTATAGAGATGGACTGTGTTGCGCAGGATCTGAGTCTGACCGTACACCCTCACCCGACCCTCTCAGAAACCATCGCTTTCGCCGCTGAAGCTTTCGAAGGCACCATTACTGACCTGTACCTGCCGCGCAAGCGCTGAGGCCAGCGACTGCCTGACTCGCGCTCCCGTGCAGAACCCGCTTTCATTCCTTGTCGCTGGCAACGGGCCCCCGCTGGTTATCCTACACGGTCTTTTTGGCTCTGCCGCTAACTGGCGACGCATCGCCCAGGCGTTATCCGGGCACTGGCAGGTGTTCACTCCAAACCTGCCCAATCATGGTAATTCACCCTGGGTTGAGGATATGAGTTATCCGGCACAGGCACAGGCCGTGACCCAGTTCATCACCGAGCATGCCCTCGATCACCCGGTCCTGATGGGACACAGCATGGGAGGCAAAACCGCCATGGCACTGGCGCTCGCTGGAAAGATCGAACCGCGCGCCCTGATCATCGCCGATATCGCCCCGGTGGATTATGCGCACTCGCACCAATCCCTGGTTCAAAGTCTGCAGGCACTGCCACTGGCTACCCTGAGCAACCGACAACAGGCAGATCAGGCGCTGGCAACCGATATCCCTGACCGCACTTTGCGCCAGTTTCTGCTCCAGAACCTGGTACTCCGAGATGGTGAGTTACGCTGGCGATTGAATCTGAAGGTGATTAACGACCAAATGGAATTACTGACTGGCTTCCCCCCGCTGCCAGGGTCATTCAACGGTCCAACGCTTTTTATACATGGAGAGTGCTCCGATTATGTCACCCCCGCACATACCCAAGCGATCAGCGTCCGATTCCCACGGGCCAGGCTGCAGAGCATCGCCAATGCAGGCCACTGGCTGCACGCCGAACAGACCGATGCCTTTGTGTCAGCGATCGAGCACTTTTTAAAAGGCTGATCCGGCTTTAGCAGGGGATGCGCGGACACAAGAACAGGGTGCACAGCAATGCCCCGATAAACGGAGAGTAACAACCTGGCAATAACATAGCGTGCCTGTGGAACCGGCATCGAGCGGGAAAGCAAGGCCCGCTACTGGCCCGTTCAGGCTTGCTCCAGTTCAACCAGTGTGCCGCAGAAATCTGCCGGGTGCAAAAACAGCACCGGCTTACCATGCGCACCCGTGCGCGGCTCACCATCACCGAGCACCCGAGCGCCCTGAGCTGTTAACTGGTCGCGGGCGGCGAGAATATCCTCGACCTCGTAACATACATGGTGCACCCCACCGGTAGGATGACGTTCGAGGAATCGGCTTATCGGTGACTGTGCTCCCAACGGGTGTAGCAACTCGATCCGGGTATTGGCAAGATCGACAAACACGGTGGTCACGCCATGCTCCGCAAGCGGCTGAGGCGCCGACACACGGGCCCCCAGGGTATCGCGATACAAGGCGGCAGCGGCTTTAAGATCTGGCACGGCAATGGCCACATGGTTAAGACGGCCAATCATTCGCGCGTCCCTTCTTTGCTGGTAAAAGCTTCAAGCAATTGCTGTGCAGCCACGCCCGGGGTCATTCGACCCGAAACAACCTCGGCGCGCACAGTCTCAAGCGCACGCACTGTCTCGGGGTCTCCCATGAAGTGTTCCAACAGTCCTTCTCGTAATACCTGGGCCAGGGCCTCGCGGGCCTGACGGCTACGGCGTGCAGAGAAAATATCCTCGGTCAGAGAATGCTGATGAAATCCTTCAATAGCGTCCAATGCGCCACTCACACCCTCGCCCGTGTGTGCCGAAACCGCCAGGACCGGCACAGTCCACCCTGGAGTGCGGGGCTGCATTAGCCGCAATGCCGCCGTGTAATCCGCAACAGCTCGCTGCGCAGCTCGCTGCAGTTCGCCATCACACTTGTTGACCAGAATCACATCGGCAAGCTCCATGACACCCCGCTTGATGCCTTGCAATTCATCTCCAGCACCGGGCACCAGCAGCAGTACGAATAGATCCGTCATCTGCGCAACCCGCAGTTCAGACTGCCCGACACCCACCGTCTCGACAATAATGTGGTCAAAGCCCGCTGCCTCGCACAGGGTGATGGCTTCACGGGTATAGCGGCCAACTCCCCCCTCATTGCCCGCCGATGGTGACGGGCGAATAAAAGCCTGGTTGCTCGCCGCCAACCGGGGCATCCGGGTTTTATCGCCCAGGATAGAACCCCCACTGATGGCCGAACTCGGATCAACTGTCAGCACTGCCAGTGAAGCGCCGCGATCAATCATCTTTTCACCCAACGCTTCGATAAAAGTCGATTTGCCAGCACCCGGGACTCCGGTGATCCCAATGCGTAAAGCCTGACGCTCGCGCCCCATAAGTTGTGTGAGCAGTTCCCGTGCCTGCGCCTGGTGCTCATCCAGAATTGATTCAACCAGGGTAATGGCCTGCGCCAGGGCTCGCCGATCGCCGCTGCAGATCGCATCAGCCAGGGTGGAAACGGTGCTCATGACTGCCCGGCTCTTGCAAACTCGAGCAAGGGTTGATCGACCTCCAGAGCCTCGCCGCGTTGCACATGCACTGTGGCGACCGTGCCTTCGCACATAGCACGGATAACGTTCTCCATCTTCATGGCCTCAATTACCGCAATCTCGTCCCCGACCTTAACCTCGTCACCCTCGCTGACTGACAACGATACCAGCAGGCCTGGCATGGGTGAGAGGACCAGATGGGACAGGTCCGGTGCCGCCTTATGTGGCATTAGCGGGTACAGCTTAGCAGCATAGGGCTCAAGCACCAGGGCTCGAATCTGGACACCACGGTGAAATACCTCATACACAGGGCCGTTGCGACTGATCTGAGCGGTGCCGGTATTGCCTTCCATAATGAAATCCACTACCGGCGAAAAGACGGGGCTCGCAAGAACCAGTGACACCGACTCGCCATCGACCTGCACAGACCCGACCTGCCGATCTTGCGAGACCTGTACCGCATGCTGATTCTCTCCAATTTGCACGTAGCGTGTCTTATCCTTCAATGCGTCCGGTAAAGCTGCTTGTTCCCGAATACACCATTGCGCATGAATCATGCCGATCAGCGCAACAATACACCGCACCACGGGCTCAGTGAGCGCAGCTCCAGCGAAACCGTCGGGGTATTCTTCCTCGATGAACCCGGTGGTCAATTCTCCAGACAGGAATCGTGGGTGCATCACCAGAGCAGCCAAAAAAGGGATATTGCTTTGAATACCCTTGATCTGGAACTGGTCCAGCGCCCGGGCCATGGCCGTTGCAGCACTGGTGCGATCGGGCCCGTGCGTGACCAACTTAGCCACCATCGGGTCGTAGTGCAGGCTCACCTCAGCGCCTTCAGTGACACCCGTATCTACCCGTACCGTCTCAGACTCGGCAGGTGGGCAAAAACGCAGGACCCGCCCAGATGAAGGAACGAAACCCCTGAAAGGATCCTCAGCGTAAACCCGGGACTCCATAGCCCAACCATTGATACCGACATTCTCCTGTTTCAGCGTCAGTGTCTCTCCGGCCGCCACACGCAGCATCCACTCGACCAGATCGATACCGGTAATCATTTCTGTCACCGGATGCTCTACCTGTAATCGGGTATTCATCTCCAGAAAATAAAAGTTACGTGCCTCGTCGACGATAAATTCAACCGTACCGGCTGAGCAGTAATTGACGGCTTGTGCCAGTGTCAGCGCCTGCGCTCCCATCTGTGCTCGGATCGTCTCATCGAGAAAAGGTGACGGCGCCTCTTCCAGGACCTTCTGGTGGCGACGCTGGATTGAACATTCGCGTTCATTAAGATGGATAGCGTTACCATGAGCGTCGGCCAGCACCTGTATTTCAATATGCCGCGGACGGGTGATGAACTTTTCGATAAACACCCGATCATCAGAGAAACTGGCCCGCGCCTCACTCGAGGCACGCTCGAAACCCTCTCGGCATTGTTTCTCATCAAAGGCAACACGCATACCCTTACCACCGCCACCGGCGCTGGCCTTGAGCATGATCGGATACCCAATTTTTGCAGCACGCTCGAGTGCATCATCGGCGTCTGCCAGGACCTCGTTGTAACCCGGAATCGTAGGGACCCCGGCGGATTCGGCCAGGGCCTTGGAGGCGATCTTGTCACCCATGACCTCAATCGCCTCAACCGGAGGACCGACAAAGGTGAGATTCGCCGCCGTAACAGCCGCCACAAAACTGGCGTTCTCCGAGAGAAACCCGTAACCCGGATGAACCGCATCAGCACCGGTATGGCAGCAGGCCTCAAGAATACGGTCGATCAATAAATAGCTTTGAGTCGAAGGTGGCGCGCCGATGTGTACGGCTTCATCTGCCATCAAGGTATGCAGGGCATCCCGATCAGCATCCGAATAAACTGCAACCGTGCTGATACCCAGGCGTTGCGCTGTACGTATGACCCGGCAGGCAATTTCACCGCGGTTGGCTATCAGTAGTTTGCTGAACATAAAAAGAGTGGCCCGGTCACAGACGGTATGATGAGGCTGCACGCAGGCAGCCCCTTGACGGCCGTCAGTGTTATTGCCAGCTTACCCCCGAATCAAGGCAACCAAATAGTCGATGGATATTATCGCGGGCGACGTGTTCAAAAAGGTGCTGGAAATGTGAGGTAAAGTAAATATTGGGGCGATCCACCAGAGACTCCAAGAATCCACGCTGATCGCGGGCAAAGTCCGTGTCGGTCAGCTCAGCCCGCTCACGCCGTAGCGCCCGCGTATCAGCAAAGAATTCCTCCCAAGACTGGCCCAGCCCCCACAGATCGACATCGACCACAAACTGCGCCTGTGGGCTCTCAGGTGGGTCACGATGACGGGTAGCCATGATGAGATTACTCACCCGGGTAATAAAGGGCTCAGGCAATTGTCCCAAGGACAACTCCTCGAACCAGGCCACGCTGCACGCCTCGTTGTCGCGGGCACCAGGAATAAGAATGGCGTCGTGAAACCACAAGGCCATTTCAACGGCATCATCGGTGCCTAACACAATAGCCGCGCGGTCATAGGCGTTAAGGCAGGTCACGATATGGCCAGCATCGTGGTAATGACGATCAGGTCCCCGGTAATGGCCAATCAGTGCATCGAACAACTCGGTGGAATCCGACCTGCCACTCAGGCGGTGCCACAAACTGCCAAAACGGTGTGGGTCCATGGAACTTAAGAAACGAGCCGCGCAGATGGCGCCGGCCCAAGGTCTTGCATGAATTCTATCGTCTGGACGGCCCGGGTCAGTTGATCAACCCGTTGGCGCAACACGTTGAGCCAGGCCCTCGGGTTGCTGTTGATCAGATCAGGCAAATCGTCAGCATGGATACGAAGACAACGCACCCGCCCTGTGGTCCTTAAGGTTGCCACCCAAGGTTGGTTACCCATGACGTCCATCTCCCCTACCCGGTCATCGGCCGGTTGAATAGCGGACTCTGCCGAAGTGGTTCCCCATCCTTGAATAAGTTCATGATCAGTTGCTGGCCGATAATGTGAAAAATGCAATTTAACCGAAAAAGTGCCAGGGTCGCAAAATCCTTTACCTGTCAGTGCTAGCACCGCCGGAAATCCGGGCCGCGACCTGTACCAGATCCTCGGGCGTATTGACGTTCAAAAACATCTCGGCCTGATCCGAGAAATCGACCGGCTTCCAGGATAGACGCTCCAACCACAGATCGATCTTGCGCTCACCCAACGCCAGAAAGATCTCCAGATCAGCCAAAGTGTCGCGTCGCAACAGCATAAATACCGGTTGCAAGCGGTGGCCGTCGTGGGCCACGACGGCATCGAGTTCATCCCGCGCAATGGCCGCCCAGAGCCGGCTGACGTAATCCGAGGCCAGCAGTGGTGAATCACAGGGAGCTGTGACCAGCCAGGGAGTTTCAATCTGGGCCAAGCCGGCAGCAAGGCCGGCGAGCGGACCCGAGAAATCATCCAAGGTATCGCTGATGACCTTGGCGCCCAGTGTGCGATAGCGCGCCTGGTTACGATTGGCACTGATCAGAAGGTGATCGACCTGCCCTGACAACCGCTCCAGGCCCCACACCGCCAACGGTTTGCCAGCAAGGGGCAACAGGCCCTTATCTTCGCCACCCATCCGACGGGCCCGACCTCCGGCCAGAAGCAACCCACTAATTTGTGCCTTATCCCGCTCGTCCAACTCTATCTCCGCTGATCCAGTGCGCACCAAGAGGCCTAATCCCCATTATAATGAGTGACCGAATTTCAGCCTGTCTGCGGACCTATTCGTCTGCTGGGCCTATCGCTATATGACATTAAATCACTTTCGTCTTCTGCTTGGCACACCGCTGTTACTACTGGCGCTCTATGGTTGCAGTTCCACACAGGAGTTTGAGCGCGCCACGCCGGACTGGAACAGCACGGCCTCCCTTGAGGTGCCCCCGGATCTGACAGCACCAAAGGAAAACGCCAGCACTGGCCAGTTTTCGGCAGCAGCCCAGGATGCAACGAGCGCCGAACTCGATCAATATGCTCAATTCCAGAAGCATCAGAAAGCGGCCGATTTCCAGGATTTCCTACAATGGCGCGACGCTCACTCGATGGAGCTGGACCTGAGCCTTGAGGCATTCCGCGAAGCCCGTGATGACGCTATCGCAATAGCACTCAAAGAAAAAGGTGTCCTCACCATTACGACCCAGGATGGCCAGCGAATCCTGCTGATTAACGATACCCCGCAGAATAGTTGGGAACGACTCAATAGTGCAGTGGTGAACACGGGGCTGCAGGTCATCTCGCGCCGTGCCAACAAAGGGTATCTGCAGGTCCGCTACGACACTCAGGGGGCTGATGAAGGTGGCTGGCAGCGCTGGATACCCTTGTTGAGTGACCCGATCATCTACCGCGTTGCCCTGGAGCAAACCAGGAACGGGGGGATGGTCTCAATTAAGGATGACGATGGCGCTGCTGTAAATACCGATCTAGCAAACATACTCATTGACCACCTCGGCGTACAGTTGCGCACCTTTGCCGGTGAATCGGAACAAGCTGCCTTGGCCACCCAAAATCAACCAGGGCTGGTGCTGGAGAAGGCCACTACCGGCTATCTCACGCTGGTAATCCCCGGGACACCCGGCGACGTATGGACCCGTCTGGACCGCCAGTTGCAGGATATTGGTTTTTCTCTGGCCAATCGTGACAAGGTCTCGCTGCGATTTGTGGTGCGTTACGATGATCCAAAATACCGGCAGAAGCGATCCTTTATACAGGGTCTGGCCTTCTGGAAAAAAAGCACCAGCACCTCGGCACAGAATATTCACCTGGCATTGACTCCAGTCAGGGATTCGACCCGGGTCGATGCACTTGATGACGCTGGCCAATCCCTCGCCTCTGGCGACCAAGTGTTGCGCATGATATTCGACAGCCTGAAAACCACTGGCGCGCCATAGACTGTTAGCCGCCTCCCATTTTGGTGTACAACTGGCTAACAACTATCCGATGGCTCGGGTAGCGCACGGCACCCGATCTTAACTTTGCATCAGGACTCCGGACTGGCGAGTTGCTGTGCTTTCCATTCCTGATAAGCCTTGAACTCCTGCCAACGCTTCCATTCCAGGTATTCGGCGTATTCCGGGTCAGCCTCACTCAGTGGCGTTTGCCGTGCCTGGCCGTTGGTCTGATCACCGAAGCGCAGCAAGGTGATGCCGGGGCCCACCTCGTGACTGCCCAAGCCATCGCTGGAATCTTTGCGGATGACAGTGACATTGGAATCACTGTCGGTGCCGGTGGGCAAAGTTGAAAACTGAGCACACCCGGTTAGCAGAAAAAGCCCGGCCAGCGCGAGCAAAGAACCTGACCTATAGCAGAACCTGTGTCTGGTTTTGATCACAATAAACCGGGCTTCCTCGACTGATTCATTTCCTGGGCAACGGACGCGAGTCTTCTTCGCGGGGCGAGTATATCCCATGACAAATCGGATAGGCCCCCTTATCCGCCAGGAGAAAGTACTGCTGTGGTTGCCTTTGGCGCATTGCCCCAATCGTTCATGGCATCGCGACTGATACCTGATTAGCTGACCGCAGCCTGCAGAAAAACGGTCATTTAACACCAGGTACACGGAATTATCGGTAATATCGATTCGGTTGCGAACATGACTTTGGAGCCTGCAAATCAAGAACGGATAGCCAGCGGCCCCCCACCTTCTGGTTA
>PBSU01000046.1 GCA_002726415.1 Acidiferrobacteraceae bacterium
AATCGTGATGTTCTTCTTTTTGCCGTGGCTTGATCGAGCCAAGGTGCGCTCGATCCGCTACCGCGGCTGGATGTACAAAACTATGCTGATGTTGTTCGCAGTGAACTTCGTAATGCTGGGGTACCTGGGTACCGTAAACCCGGGCCACGTGAACCTTATCTGGTTCAAGAACGTAACCTGGGCGCAGATCGGACTGGTGATCTACTTCGCCTTCTTCTTCTTGATGCCCATCTATACCAAACTGGACCGGAACAAGCCGGAACCGGACCGGGTGAGGTAGAGGTCATGATAAGCATAATGAAAAAATTGGCATTGATTGCAACCCTACTGGTTTCACCGGCGTTGCTGGCCTCAGGCGGGGGAGGTAAAAATTTGGATTCGGTTTATCTCAACCTGTCAGATAAGGGTTCGCTGCGCCGCGGTGCACACACCTTTGTGAACTATTGTTTATCCTGCCACGCAGCCTCTTATATGCGTTATGAAAGGATGGCTCAGGACCTTGAGATTGATGCCCAGACACTGCGTGAGAACTTGATGTTTGCCGCGGAGAAACCGGGCGAGTTAATGACAGTGAATATGGCACCTGAAGATGCCAAGCGCTGGTTTGGTGTCGTGCCACCGGATCTCAGCCTGACGGCCCGGTCCCGGGGTGCTGACTGGATCTATACCTATTTGCGTAGTTTTTACTGGGATGAGAGTTCCCCGACCGGGTGGAACAATGCACTTTTCCCGAACGTGGCGATGCCTCACGTGCTGTATCAATGGCAGGGCATGCGTGAAGCGCACTTCGACGAGTCTCACGGTGCAGTTAAAATCACCGGGTTTGAGCAGATCGCGCCGGGCGAGATGGGCGAGGCGGCCTACGATTCGGCCATTCGTGATTTAACTAACTTCATGGTCTATCTTGCAGAACCTGCTAAGTTGGTGCGTTACCGGATCGGCTTTTGGGTCATGATCTTTATGCTGTTATTTGTCGGGCTTACCTATGCCTTGAAGAAGGAGTACTGGCGCGACATCCACTGACGACAGCCAGCGTGGTGCGCCATGGCACTGTGTGGGTGTTTGAAATAATCGTTCTGGATAATCAGTTATGAAACTCTATTCTGGACCACTTTGTCTTTTTAGCCACGCCTGCCGCTTTGTCCTGCACGAAAAAGAAATAGAGTGCGAGATCATCCTCACCACTAATGGGCGTACCGACGAGGCGCTTGCTGAACTTAACCCCTACGGTGAAACGCCGACGCTGGTAGATCGTGACCTCGTGCTGTATGAAGGTATGGTGGTCACCGAGTACATTGATGAGCGGTATCCGCATCCGCCGCTGATGCCCAGTGATCCCACGACACGCGCCCAGGCCCGGGTGATGATGTCGCGGCTAAGGCGTGACTGGCTGGATGCTGTTCAGGCTTGTGTGACCACGGGCACCCGGCCGGATAAGAAACTCAGCAAGAGTCTGTGGGACGGTTTGCTGGCAATGTCGAACCATTTTTCACAGCAAAAATATGCACTAGGAGATGATATCAGTCTGGTGGACTCCTACCTGGCAGTCCTGCTTTGGCGGTTACCCCTGTTGCAACTCAACCTACCGCGCCAGGCTGCCAAGATTCTGGAATATGGTAACCATATGTTCGACAGGCCAGCTTTTCAGGCAAGCCTTAGTGAGGCCGAGCGGGAGATCCGAGCCGCCTGAGGCCTGATGCCGTGCCTGGACTCTGATGGCAACCGACGATACTGAACCGGGCTCCCGGCGCCCCTACCTGATACGGGCAATCTGTGACTGGGCGATCGATAATCATCTGACGCCGCAACTGCTGGTCAACGTGGCGGTCCGTGGTGTTGACGTGCCTCGTGAGTTTGCCGAGGATGGGCAGATCGTACTTAACGTCAGTTCTCAGGCCGTCGATGACCTGGAGATGGGTAACGAATTTATCTCCTTCTCAGCTAGATTTCGGGGGGTATCACGGCCAGTCATGGTGCCAGTTAGTGCCGTCATTGCTGTATTCGACCGAGAGACTCGCCAGGGTATGTCTTTTGAATCTATGCCGTCAGACGACAAAGATGAGGGGTCACTGGAGGAGCTGGCCCCTCGGGGTAAACCCACACTTAAACTCGTGGAGTAGAGGTTGAAAGGCGTTAGGAGTGACCCGATATCCTTCTTAATAAGAAAGTGAGCAGTCTTTAATGAGTACAGTACAGATGCGGGGCACCACCATTCTTTCGGTGCGCCGCAATAACAAGGTGGTGATCGGTGGAGATGGCCAGGTAACTCTGGGCGATACCCGGATGAAGGGTAATGCGCGCAAAGTCCGGAGGCTGCACGAAGATACGGTCATCGCGGGGTTTGCTGGCGGTACAGCAGATGCATTCACGCTGTTTGAGCGGTTCGAGAGTAAGTTGCAAAAGCACCAGGGTAATCTCACGCGCGCTGCGGTTGAGTTATCCAAGGACTGGCGCACCGACCGCATGCTGCGCCGGCTGGAGGCGCTGCTCGCAGTTGCTGATGCCTCGGTGTCGCTGATTCTATCGGGGACTGGTGATGTCATCGAACCGGAAGAGGGCATCATGGCGATCGGCTCAGGTGGTGCTTATGCCAAGGCAGCGGCAAGGGCACTGGCCACCGAGACCGATCTCGATGCAAGAGCAATCGTCGAGAAGTCGTTGAATATCGCGGCAGATATCTGTATTTACACTAACCGTGAACTCACGATCGAAGAACTCGATATTACGTAGACACCCGGTGACGGCGGGCTGGGACACGTCGTACGACCCGTCTTGCGGCTTGGCAACTGAAACGATTTCCTAACAGGGCGACAGCATGTCCGAAATGACACCCCGCGAGATTGTCGAAGAACTCGACAAGCACATTATTGGCCAGGCGCAGGCAAAGCGTGCGGTGGCGATAGCCCTGCGTAACCGTTGGCGCCGGCGCCAGGTTCCAGATGAGTTTTTGCGTAGCGAGATTACACCTAAGAATATCCTGATGATTGGCCCTACCGGGGTGGGCAAAACCGAGATCGCCCGCCGTTTGGCACGACTGGCCCGGGCACCGTTCATCAAGGTTGAGGCTACCAAGTTTACTGAAGTGGGTTACGTTGGCCGTGAAGTCGACTCGATAGTCCGCGACCTGGTAGATATGGCGATCAAGATGACCCGCGAGGAGGCGTTGGAGCGGGTCCGACCCCGTGCTGAAGATGCAGCGGAGGAGCGGCTGCTCGACCTGCTATTGCCTCCGGCACGCGGGTCGAGTGCGCCAGACCAGGAGACAGCCCCCACCAATGAGGAAGGTGCTGGTCGCCAGCGACTGCGTAAGCTACTGCGCGAAGGCACGCTGGATGAGAAGGAAGTCGAGGTAGAAGTTGCCAGTCCCACTGTAGGGGTGGAGATCATGGGGCCGCCTGGGATGGAGCAGATGACGGATCAGTTGCAGGGGATGTTTCAGAATCTGGGCGGCCAACGAAAAATTACCCGCAAGGTCAGAGTGCGCGAGGCATTGCGCCTGTTGACAGAGGAAGAGGCGAGTACGCTGGTGAATGATGACGATCTTAAGCACGAGGCGCTGGAGCGTGTCGAGCAGGATGGCATCGTCTTTCTCGATGAGATTGACAAGATTGTTGGCCATAGTGAACGCCAGGGGGGTGATGTCTCGCGTGAGGGGGTCCAGCGCGATCTGTTGCCGCTGATCGAGGGTTGCACCGTCAGTACCCGTAGCGGCATGGTTAAGACAGACCACATCCTGTTTATTGCCTCTGGCGCTTTTCAGTTAAACAAGCCTTCGGATCTGATACCCGAATTACAGGGACGCCTGCCCATCCGGGTGGAACTCGATGCATTGGGTACTACTGATTTTGTAAGAATCCTGACCGAGCCAGATGCCTCATTGACCGAGCAGTATGCTGGACTCATGAACACCGAAGGTGTGACCCTGGAGTTCGACCCGGCCGGCATCGACCGCATTGCTCAGGTGGCCTGGCAGGTTAATGAGCAAACCGAGAATATCGGCGCCCGACGCCTGCATACCGTCATGGAGCGCCTGCTCGAAGGCGTTTCTTTTGAGGCGGCAGACCGTTCTGGACAGCATGTGGTTGTTGATCAGGACTATGTCGATGGGCAACTGGTTGGTCTTGCTGAAGATGAGGATTTGTCGCGCTACATCCTCTAGCGCAAAATCCTGCCAGTGGCCGTATACTGGGTCGTCCACCCTGAGTAGGGAGGACGCCGATGTTGGTATTGCTGATTGATGGACTCAACCTGATACGCCGAATTCATGCCGGTGTTCCGGACACCGCGGAGGATCGGGATGAGGCGGTGTTGTCAGCCTGTACCGCTTCAGTACGCCGGGCGTTACGTCACCACCAGCCCAGCCATGTGATCCTGGTGATGGAAGAGCCGGGTCCGAGTTGGCGCTCTAGTGAGTACCCCGACTACAAGAAAGACCGTCCGGGTATGCCCACAGATCTGCGGGACAACTTGCCGAAGATACTGGCTGCGCTGGCTACTAACGGTGTTAAGGCGTTATCCGCGCAGGGCTTTGAGGCAGACGATGTGATCGCATCAATTGCAACTCGTACTGCCGGAGCACGGTTTGATGTGGCGATTCTCTCGACTGATAAGAGTTTCTGCCAGCTGGTCGGCGCTCATATTACTGTGGTCGATCATTTCAACGATGCCGTTCGTGACCATGTCTGGATTCGTGAGCGTTTTGGCGTTGAACCGGAACAACTGATCGACCTGTTGAGCCTGGCGGGTGATCCTGCTCTGGGAATACCGGGGATTCGCTTCATCGGGGTGCGTACCGCAGCTCGGCTACTGCACGACTATGGCAATCTCGATGGGGTAATAAAGGCTTCGCCAGAGGTGCCAGGTAAACTGGGCGAGAAACTGCGTAGGGGACTGGATAGCATCGTGCTAACCCGGCGGCTTGTGAGTTTGCGTTGTGACGTCGATCTGAATGCCAACCTGCACGATTTTCGTTGGACGCCTAAGATGGGTGCGCAGCCATCAGAGCCCCGCACCAGGTAAGTCAGCATACGTTCTGATAGTTTTCAGTCTTCCTTTTCCAGTATTTCGATACGGTCGCTGTCGGCCAGATCGATAGCTCGACCATCGATTGTGGTAAAGCGCCGGCCCTCGACGGCCTTCTTGTAGGCCTGGAAACTCAGGGTTGCACCCTGACTGTCCGTAATCCGAATGTTAATGATCCGGTGCTGATCCTGCCAGTGCAGAACAAAAACCAGCGCTGAGATCGCGATCACCAGGCCGAGAAGTGAGTAGGCGACCATTCCAGCTGAAATCCCGCCCTTGGCAGGTGGTGCAGCGGTCACGGCCTTGGGTGGCTTGCTCTTGGTCCGAAAGACCAGCGCCACTACCAGTATCACCGCGAGTGTAAAAAGAACTTTGGTCAGCATAAGTCAGTGCCACTTCCCGGAGGCAGCTGCAGATAGAAACCCTGTGATTCTATGCTGTTGAGAACTGTAGCGGGGTCTGCGATCGCCAGCGTTTTGCGCTTGGTCAGGTCGAGCGCCATGACCCAGTGCAGTTGGCCCAGTTGGTCTAGCAGCGCAGTCGGGAGAGAGTCGAGCGACTCCGCTGTTGCCACAAAGAGATAAACACCCGCTTTGCGGCTACTCTTGTAGACGAGGCACTCCAAGGGCGCCGGCTTTTGGCAGCGACGGGATTGGTCAGGCGTCGGTCGTCTTACGGTTTCCACCCCACAGCCAGGCCCAACCTGAACGTTTCTCAGTATGTTCGCGTTGCGCTACGGCAGTAAATGGGCGCTCTTCTTTGCCGACGTAGAGCTGGCGTGGGCGCCCGATTCGGCTTTCAGAGGACTCCATCATTTCTTTCCAGTGGGAAATCCAACCGACGGTGCGTCCGATCGCGAACAGCACGGTAAACATGTTGGTCGGAAAGCCCAGCGCACGCAGGATGATTCCTGAGTAGAAATCGACGTTGGGGTAGAGTTTCTTGTCAACGAAGTAAGGGTCTTCCAGTGCGATTCGTTCAAGCTCGAGCGCCAGGTCTAGTTTCGGGTCCTGAATCCCCAACTCTTTCAGTACCTCATGACAGGTCTCGCGCATGACGGTCGCTCGCGGATCATAATTTTTGTACACCCGGTGACCAAATCCCATCAGCCGGAAACGGTCATCCGGGTCCTGCGCTTTCTTCACGAATTTCTGGATCCGTTCTTTGGTGCCGATCTCCTCGAGCATGTTCAGTACTGCTTCGTTGGCGCCCCCGTGGGCTGGGCCCCACAGCGAGGCAATGCCGGCAGCGACACAGGCAAAGGGATTGGCATCGGATGAGCCGGCCAGGCGCACTGTGGAGGTTGAGGCATTCTGTTCGTGATCCGCGTGCAGAATCAGGATACGATCAATGGCCCGGGCCAATACCGGGTTGGCTTGATATTCCTGGGTGGGCACGCCGAACATCAGTCGCAGCAGATTCTCAGAATAGGTGAGGTCGTTAAGCGGTTGCATGAATGGTTGCCCCAGGGAGTACTTGTAGGCGTAGGCACCAATCGTGGGCATCTTGGCAATCAGCCGGTGGGCCGCTGACATCCGTTGCAGTGGGTCATTGATGTCCGTACTGTCATGATAGAAAGCTGACAAGGCACCCACGACTCCAACCATGATTGCCATTGGATGAGCACTGCGCACAAAGCCGCTGTAAAAGCGGACCAGTTGTTCGTGCAACATGGTATGGCGGGTAATGTCACCGTCAAACTGCTCTTTTTCCTCAGGCGAGGGCAACTCGCCATGCAGCAGCAGATAGCATACATCCATGAAGTCGGTGTTCTCCGCCAGTTCTGCTATGGCGTATCCGCGGTGCAGTAATATCCCCGCTTCACCGTCGATATAGGTGATCTCTGATGAGCATGAGGCGGTGGAGGTAAAGCCGGGGTCGTAAGTGAAGGCGCCAGTCTGACCATAGAGCTTGCGTATATCGATCACCTTGGGGCCGACACTGCCGTGCAGCGTAGGTAACTCCCAGGATTCGCCGGTTTCGTTATCGGTCAAGGTGAATGAGTGGCGCACGGCCTGCGCCAGTTCGTTGTTCTTCGGTTGCGTCGCTTGTGACATAACAGCGTCCTCAAATGGGGTAATAATAAGTATTAAAAATATTAATAGTTATGTAAATTAACTTTGCCTATATTTATACGTAATCAGATTCAAATGATAGTCTTGACAGAAGCAATAGAGTGTAAAAGACGAAGCGAGTACCGTCATCTCTAGATTGAATGGTTATCAGGTTCACCATAAAAAACAGGTATTTACGTTCTAACGCCTCTTGAAAGGAGGCCATTGGGAAGGAGAATTAGCGCCTATGGACGGCCAGATGTTTTCAGTTGAAACGCCCAGTGCGGGCACAATTCAGGGCCTGCGTTGGGGCCCCCGGGGCGCTGCTCCATTGCTTGCCGTACATGGCTGGTTAGATAACGCAGCGAGTTTTGCCCGACTCGCATCTTATCTCCCGCAAGCTCAACTGGTGGCGATTGATTTACCCGGGCATGGCCACTCGCAGCACCGTCCAGCGGGCAGTCGCTACCATTTGCTGGATTACGTTCCTGTTTTGCTTGAAGTAGCTGATGCCTTGAGTTGGCCCAAGATGTCGATCCTCGGGCATTCTTTGGGTGGCGCGATTGCGGTGTTGGCAGCTGTAGTCGCGCCGGCCCGTGTCAAGGCTATGGTTTTGATCGAAGGGTTGGGTCCGGCCTCAGAATCGCCAGAGAAAGTACCCACACGGTTGCGTGACTCGATAAAGGCGCACGGCGAAATGCACAACAAGGCAGCAGCGGTTTACTCTGATTTGGAATCGATCGTGACAGCTCGTGCGCGAGTCGGGCAGATGAGCGAAGCAGCAGCACGCGCCCTGGTGATGCGTAACATTTATAAAGAGCAGGATGGATATCGCTGGCGCAGTGATCCGCGCCTGCGCTTGCCATCGCCTGTATTCCTGACTGAGCCACAGGTGTTGGCTTATCTGAGCGCCATCGAGATACCCACACAAGTGCTGCTTGCTAAAGAGGGGGTGCTGGCCAAGCGAGAGAGCTTAGAGCTTCGTCTTGCCGCACTAAAGGCTGGCGAGGTGCAATGGCTTGCCGGTAAGCACCATCTGCACATGGATGACCCCGAGCCGGTGGCGGGCGCAATTCAGGCCTTTCTTTCAAACCTGGGCGCGGCTTAATTGGTTTCCCGCGGATCATTTTCGAACAGGGTCTGAAGCAACTGGTGCTGGATCTTGATGCCAATAGGCTCAGTGGCCCGGGCATGGTTATGCAGAATAACAACGACCCAGGTATCACCAGCGGGATCAATGGCGTAGCCGGCCAGCGTACGCACACCTCGTAGCAGGCCGGTTTTCAGCCGCAATCGCCCCGGCCTGGCGATCCCATGGAAACGCCGGTGTAATGAGCCATCGACAGTCGCGATTGGCAATGAACCGATAAATTCGGGCCACCAGGGCAGTGTGGTCGCGGCCTCCAGTAGTGTCGCGAGCCCCTCGGCGGTGACCCTGGCGTCGCGCGAGAGTCCTGCACCGTTGTCGATGAGCAGGTTTGGCATCGCAATATTGACGGCATTGAGCCAGTCGTGGATGATCTGTGCACCCTTGGCTGGGGTTGCCGGCTTAGGCGCGAACTCGCTGGCCAGAGTCAGTAGCAGGTTGCGCGCCATCACGTTGTTACTGAACTTGTTGGTATAGCGGATGACCTCAGCGAGCGAGACCGAATCCAGTTGGCCCAGTATCGTGGCCTGAGCAGGCGTCTTGCCATAGCGCCAGTTACCAGACAGCGTACCGCCGGACTCTTGCCATAATGCTTTGAATACACCGTAGACATACTGGCCGTGTGGCAGCAGGGTGCGGCGCAGAATGCTTTGGCCACAATTGATCGGGTAAGTGCCGCCGATGAGCACACCGGTATGGGCTTGATGCTCATCGACATTGAGCGTGATCCGCCGGGCCCGATCGGTACAGCTGCGATTGTCCAGTTTGACAGTATTTGTCAGGTGCACGGTTGTGGCGGGTGGATCAGCAATGACGCTGAGACGGCTCATGCGCGAATCGAGTTTCAGTGAGGTAGCGCCGAAATTCACGAGCAAGGCATTGGGGGGTGTGTTGTAACTACGCCGGGACTTGCCATCGATGGCCTCTGCGCGGATGGCACTTCGATCAAACAGGCTGTCGTCGAGAACAAGATCTCCACGTATATGGGTCAGCCCACGCTCGCGTAATTGCCGTACCAGCAGCCAGAAGCGCTCTATCACCAGCCACGGATCACCGCCACCCCGTAGGCTGAGGTCACCGGTCAGGGTATCACCTTGAAAGTGACCCAGTATCAACGCGTCGGTCTGCCAGCGATGCTTGGGTCCCAGCAGGTTGAGCGCGGTGGCCGTGGTGACCAGTTTCATAACCGATGCCGGGTTGCGCGGCACGGTGGGCTGGTGGTTTATAAGGGCTTTTGGGGCGCCCACCCGTTTCATGACGACACTGATGGAATCGGCCGGAATACCGTTAGCCTGTATCAACCGTGTGACAGATTCAGGCAATGCGGCTGCAGGCCCCGATAGGAGCATCGTGCCGGCGAGCGCGCTGGTCCGGATGAAGGTCGGAATCCTCACAGGGGAAATTCTAAACTCGAAGCAGGGCAGCCGAGAAACATTGTCAAAGACAGTAGTTTTTCATGCAACCAGCATTGTTATAATCCCACGCCCACATGACGCGGCCTCAGGTCTGAATCACCCATGTCTAAAAAAAACATTTTCCGAATTATTTTTCATAATCAGGGGAATATCTACGAGGTTTATGCCCACGAGGTGTCCCAGGGCGGTATGTATGCCTTCGTTGAGGTGGCTGATATCATGTTTGGTGAGCGCTCACAGCTTGTGGTAGATCCCTCCGACGAAAAACTCAAGAGCGAGTTCGCCGGGGTCAAACGGACCTATATTCCGCTGCACGCCGTCGTGCGTATTGACGAGGTGGAAAAAGAAGGCCAGGCCAAGATCGTTCCCGCCGGAGAATCCAAAGGCAGTAACGTTGCCCCCTTCCCAATGCCGATAAAGCCGCCCGCGGCAGAGTAGGTTATCAGGTAGCGTCTGCGCCGACAGAGTCGATGCAGCGCACTCCAGTTCCACCCAGACCGCAGTAACCGCTGGGGTTCTTGGCAAGGTACTGTTGGTGATAATCCTCGGCGTAGAAGAAATCTGCGGCTGGCGCCAGTTCTGTGGTGATGTTACCGAGTCCAGCACGGTTCAGGGCTCGCTGGTATTGTCCGGTCATGTCGTCAGCTGCCATGGTCTGTGCCTCATTAAAGGTGTAAATGGCAGAGCGGTACTGGGTACCCAAATCGTTGCCCTGGCGCATGCCCTGTGTGGGATCATGTGATTCAAAAAATACTTGCAGCAGCAACTCATAGCTGATTCGGGTAGGGTCAAAGACCACCAGCACCGCCTCGGTGTGCCCCGTCATACCCGAGCAGACTTCCTGGTAGGTGGGATTGGGTGTGTGACCGCCGGCATAGCCGACCGCCGTGGTTAGAACACCATCGAGTTGCCAGAAACAGCGCTCGGCACCCCAGAAACAGCCTAAACCCAGTACCGCCTGTTCGGCACCCGCCGGGAAGGGTGGCTTAAGTGTTGTCCCGTTGAGGTAGTGCCGGTCTGTCAGGGTCATGGGTTCGAAACGCCCTGCAAGCGCCTCGTCGGGGTTGGGGATCTTCGGGTTTGAAATGAACATGATCTGGTCGGGTATTTCGGGTAAGGGGCTATTTCCTGATGCTGGCAGGTTTTCGTGCTGTGGTGACTCGCGCCAACCCTGCGTGATCGTCAAAATGCACTATAGATTCAAGTCCGGCAGCTGACAACAATGTGGCCAGCATGGTTTGCTGGTCGTGGCCATGCTCAAGGGCCAGCATGCCTGCGGGTTTGAGGTGTTCCATGGCGCCCGCGCAGATCTGGCGAAGGCAGCTGAGGCCATCGGTACCCGCGAACAGCGCCCTTGCCGGTTCAAAGCGAGCCGGACCGCACTCAAGTGCAGGGTCATTCTCGCGCACATAAGGCGGGTTGCTGACGATGATGTCAAAACGTTTTCCCGTAAGCGCGGCGAACCAGTCATCCTGACAGAATCGGACACTAAGGCCCAAATGAGCGGCATTTTGAATTGCCTGTTCGAGCGCGCGGGCACTGATGTCGGTCGCCGTGATCCGGGCCAGCGGGCGCTCGCGGGCCAACGCCAACGCGATGGCGCCACTGCCGGTGCCAAGATCTACGATGTCGATAGCCGCATTTGCCGGTACCGCATCGAGTACAGCCTGAACCAGAATTTCAGTCTCCGGGCGTGGCACCAGGGTGGCTTCATTGAGCGAAAGTTCCAGCGACCAGAATTCCTTGCGTCCCAGGATGTAAGCGATGGGTTCACCACTACAGCGGCGCGCCAGTAAACCGGCAAACACAATTTCTTTTTCGTTGTTGACTAACTGGTCTGGGTCGCGGGCGAAGGCGGTGCGATCAATATCGCAGGCGCCCTGCAGGAGCATCTCGGCATCCAGGCGTGGGGTATCACTGCACCCGGCAAGCGCCCCGGTTGCCTGGCGCAGCAGCGCTGAAGCTGTGGTTTCAGTCACCGCCCAGGGCGGCCAGTTGGTCTGCCTGGTGTTCGGCCACCAGCGGCTCGATGACCGACTCGAGATCACCGGTCAGAATTTCGTCGAGTTTGTAAAGGGTCAGGTTGATGCGATGATCTGTTACCCGGCCTTGGGGGAAATTGTAGGTGCGGATACGTTCGGAGCGGTCGCCACTGCCTACCAGATTGCGCCGGTTCTGGGCTTCTTCGTTTTTTTGCTCACGGATCCTGGTCTCAAGTAGCCGAGCGCGCAGAATCGACATCGCGCGTGCCTTGTTTTTGTGCTGAGAGCGCTCATCCTGACACTCTACGACCACGCCGGTTGGCAGGTGGGTCAGGCGCACCGCTGAGTCAGTACGATTGACATGTTGCCCGCCTGCACCGGAAGCGCGAAAGGTATCTACCCGCAGGTCGGTGGGGTTGATCTCGACATCGTCGATTTCGTCGGCTTCGGGCATCACCGCTACGGTACAGGCTGAGGTGTGGATTCGACCCTGCGCCTCTGTTTCGGGCACCCGTTGTACCCGGTGGGCGCCGGATTCGAACTTCAGCTGGGAATAGGCGCCACGCCCCACGACACGGCTGATCATCTCCTTGTAGCCACCATGTTCGCCGGTGCTCTGGCTCATCACCTCCACCTGCCAGTTCCGTTTTTCGGCATAAAGTTGGTACATGCGGAATAGGTCACCGGCAAAGAGCGCAGCTTCATCACCGCCTGTGCCTGCACGCACTTCCAGAAAAATATTGCGTTCGTCGTTAGGGTCGCGCGGAATCAGCAGCTTACGCAGAGCCTGGCGGTTCGCCTCCAGGTCAGACTGTAATTGTGGCAGCTCGTCGTGCGCCAGACGTCGGATCGATGGGTCATCATCCTCTAGCATGTCACGGGTTTCGGTGAGCTCTGCATCCAGCGCCTGGTAGCGCTCGAAATGTTCAGCCACCGGACTGATGTCGGCGAGTTCGATCGACAGATCGCGGAAAGTGTTCTGGGTGGCAATAACCGTGGGGTCCGACAGCAGAGCATTGATTTCTTCGCGTCGCTCAATCAGGTGCTCGAGCTTGGCTCGCATTTGAGGATTCATGGTCAGGGGGCGAGCTTGAATAGGCGTCGGGCAGTACTGATCAGATGGGCATTGCCTTCCTGACCGGCCTGTTTCAGTGCCTGGCTGGGCGCATGGGCAAACTTGCGCGAGAGGTTGCGGGCGAGGTGTTCCAGAACCTGTTCCGGGTCCTCACCGTTGGCCAGGCGGCGCTGCGCGTCGGCCATTTCGATCTCACGTAGAGTTTCAACCCTGTCACGCAAAGAGCGTATGGTTGGCACAGAGTCCAGTGATCGCATCCAGTGCATGAAGCGTAGTACCTGCAGGTCAATGATTTTCTCAGCTTCGACGGCAGCCTCACGGCGCGAGGCCTGGTTGGCGGCAATAACGTTCTGAAGATCGTCTACGGTATACAAGAAAACATCATCGAGCTCATCAACCTGTGGCTCGATATCGCGGGGCACCGCGAGATCAATCATAAACATGGGTCGGTGCCGGCGCCGGCGCAGCGCGCTCTCGACGGTACCTTTACCCAGTATCGGTAAGGTGCTGGCGGTTGAGGCAACGACGATATCTGCCTGGTGAAGTCGGGCAGGGATTTCAGCAAGCGATACGGCTTCGCTGCCCAGTTGCTCAGTCAGCATTTGGGCGCGTTCGATGGAGCGGTTGGCCACGATGATGTGTCGGACCTCGTTCTGCTTTAAGTGTCGTGCCACCAGTTCAATCGTTTCCCCGGCACCAATCAACAAAACGGTCTGTTCGTTTAATTGCGAGAAGATGCGCTTGGCGAGATCGACTGCTGCAAAAGCGACCGATACTGCACTGGTGCCGATGGTGGTATCCGTGCGAATCTGTTTGGCCACTGAGAAGGTGTGCTGAAATAGGCGATTGAGAATCTTGCCGGTTGTGCCAGCTTGGTGCGCAACTGAGAACGCAGATTTCATCTGCCCGAGAATCTGAGGCTCCCCCAGCACCATGGAGTCCAGGCCTGAAGCCACGCGGAAGGCATGTTGTACAGCCTGTTCGCCGCCCAGCGCATAAGTTGATCCATCGAGCGCCTCTTCCGGTAACTCGCCGTAATCTCGCAGCCAGTTGAAGACCGGGGCCGGGGCAGATTGTTCCTGGCGGCAGTAAATCTCGGTACGGTTGCAGGTCGACAAAATGGTTGCTTCCGCTATATCGGGACCCGACACCAAAGAGCGCACGGCGTCCGGCAACTGTTCTGGGGAGAACGCCATTTGCTCGCGCAAGGCGACTGGGGCTGTGCGGTGATTGAGGCCTAGGGCAAGAAGATGCATCTAATCAATATTTTACGTGGTTTGCGCGCTATTTTCACTGGCACTGGGGCCATGTCAAGCCAGCACGTCAAGATGATGGGAAAAACTGCGTTGCCATGCAAGACTGTTCACCGTCGTCACAGTGATTCTGCTATTCTGACCGAGTGAGCGCTATGCGCGCGTTTTTTGCAAATCGGGTTCTCGTGACACACTTTAAATCTTCTGTAGCCGGCACACTATGCCTGGGGCTGGTGCTAGCGGGTTGTGCCGGTGTGGTACCCGAATCCCATGGGACCCGGCCAGCAGCCCAGCCGCCGCTGATGGTGGCTGGCCTTTCCCAGGAACTGGTTTTCGAGTACCTGCTCGGTGATGTGGCTGCACGCCGCGGCGATCCAGCGACGGCGGTTCAGTCCATGGTTCGGGCGGCGGAACTGTCCGCTAATGTAGAAATTGCCTTGCGCGCTTTTGGCCTGGCCATGAAGGCTGGTGAGTTTGAGCAGGCGTTGAGGGTCAGCGAGCTGTTGGCGAAAAATGATTCGCAAGACCGGCGTGCCTTGACTATGCGTCTGCAGGCCCTGATTGCACTTGATCGGGAATCAGCGGTTTTTGACACTCTGGTGGAGTTGGTTGCGCTCATGCCCGAGGAAGGCAATGCGCTGTTGCAGCACATTGCCCAGACCCTGGGGCGCCGGCAAGACCCCGGTCGCTGGTTGCCTCTGATGGAGCGGGTCGCCTTGCATTACCATGATGCAGGTTCGGCGCAACTTGCGACCGCCTGGCTTGCTTACCGAGCTGGCGAAGAAGTGGCAGCACAAGCCGCACTCGATCGGGCCATGGCGCTGATCCCGGGGTGGGAAGATGCAGCGTTGCTCAAGCTTTCTCATTTGCGCGAGCAGAGTCAGTACGAGCTGGCGAATGCTTACGCTGAGGACTTTCTTGACCGCCACCCTGATCGATCGCGTTTTCGTTTGGCTTATGCGCGATTGCTGGCTGAATCGAATGAGAACCGCGCTGCGTTGACCCAGTTTGAGAAACTGCTCGAGTTTGAGCCCGATAATATTGATGCGCTATACGCGGCGGGTGCGCTGAACTTAAACCGTAGTGAACTGGCACGGGCTCGAATGCATTTTGAGGAACTCTTGCAGCGATACCCTCAGGAAGAACGCGGCCACCTCTACCTCGGTCGGATTGCGAGCGAGCAGGGTAACTATGATGAAGCGTTGGCGCTGTTACGCCAGATTTCCTCGCGCGAACTCTACTTCGATGCGCAGATGCGCATCGGTTTTGTGCTTGCACAGGCTGGCCGAAATGACGAGGCGCTTAGACATCTAGCAGATGTCACGCCCAAATCTCAGGACGAGCAGATACGGGTATACCTGGCCCGGGAACAGGTGCTGCGTGATAGCGGTCAACCTGAGCGGGCGTTAAAACTACTGGATGCGGCATTGGTGGACCTACCTGATGATCCCGATCTGCTTTATGCCCGAGGCCTGGTGACCGCGATTCTCGATCGCGTCATCGAGCATGAGCGAGACATGCGGCGACTGATTGAACTGAATCCAGAAAATGCACACGCCTATAACGCGCTGGGTTACACCCTGGCCGACAAGACCGGGCGATTTGAAGAAGCGCTGGCGCTGATAGAAAAGGCGCTGACCCTGTTACCAGGAGATCCTTATATTCTCGATAGCCTCGGCTGGGTGCATTACCGGCGTGGCAACCTGAAACTCGCACTCGAATACCTGCAGATTGCTATGGATCAGCAACCCGATGCCGAGATTGCAGCCCACCTGGGTGAGGTATTGTGGCAGTTGGGTGATAAGGCCCGGGCAAGTTCAGCCTGGGAGGACGGCAGAAGTAGTGATCCTGACAACCCGGTGCTGATTGATACGTTGCGGAAATTCGGCCAGTGATCCGGTCTGGCTGTGTCGTGCTTGTGGCAATGCTGCTGGTAACAGGCTGTGCCAGCGTACCGAAGGAGTCGGTTACGCCGGGTGGCAAACCCGATGCGCTGTGGCAGGCGCGCCGTACCGAGCTTGAAGCCCTGACCCAGTGGCAACTCTCCGGTCGTGTCGCCATACGTACGGCCGATTCAGGCACCAGCGCGAACTTGCGCTGGGAAAAGGAGGCACAACAGACCCAGATTGATCTTTTTGGTCCTTTCGGAGGGGGCAAGATACGGTTGTGGGTTGATCCGGTTAATGCCCGGTTGCGTGATGGGCAGGGCCGTATTTTCGAGGCGCCCAGCGCCAGCCAGGCTCTTTTTGATGCTACGGGTTGGCACATTCCCTTTGAAGCATTGGGCTACTGGATTCGAGGTTTGCCAGCGCCTGGAGAGATCAGATCGATGCAAACCGATGCGCGAGGAGCCCTGGTTACACTCAGCCAGGCAGGATGGGATATCGCTTATCGGGAATACGGGGCATTCGGTGAGACGGTGTTGCCTCGCAAGATTCGAATAAGTGCATGGCCCGAAACAGTGCAGGCGCTCTCGACCCGGGGAGAACTGGCCGGGGACACACTGGTGGTTAAACTGTTGCTGGAGCGCTGGCTGGGATTTGCGTCTGCCGCGCAGACAGAGCAATGAGGACCTGGTTAGCGCCGGCAAAACTGAACCTGTTTCTGCATGTGCTGGGTCAGCGCGAAGATGGCCTGCATGAGTTGCAGACGCTGTTTCAGTTACTTGATTTTGGGGATACGCTCAAATTTGATATTCGCAGTGACGGCATAATCCGGCGTTTGGGTTCACCGCTACTGCCTGACGATGATCTGAGTGTCCGCGCGGCGCGGTGCCTGCAGGCTATCAGTGGGACAAAATTGGGGGCAGATATCTACCTGGCCAAGCGTATCCCCGTGGGTGCTGGCCTTGGGGGTGGCAGTTCGGATGCCGCCACGGTTTTGGTTGCGTTGAATCGGGCGTGGAAAACCGGGCTTACCCCGACTGAACTGGCAGAACTGGGGCTGGCGCTGGGGGCGGATGTGCCGCTGTTCGTTGGCGGCCGTTCGGCCTGGGGTGAGGGCGTGGGCGAGCGGCTGACCCCTGTGGCCCTGCCGGTACAGCAATACTGCATAATCTGGCCGAAGATCAGCGTTTCGACAGCGGCAATATTCGCTGACCCGGAATTGACACGAAACAGCCTGCCAATCAGAATACCGGGCCCGTTTAACGGTGATCGGCACAATGATCTGGAGCCGGTGGCAAGACGGCGGTTTCCCGAGGTAGGTCGATGTCTGGACTGGTTGGGCAAGTTTGGCCCGGCCCAGATGTCAGGTAGCGGGTCAGCAGTTTTTCTGGCCCTTGACGATGCCCAGATCGGCCAGCAGATTATCGATCAGTTACCAGGGACATGGGATGGATTGATTGCACGGGGGATCAACCAGAACCCGGCGTTTACCGATGAGCCTGATGGGGTGTAGCCAAGTGGTAAGGCACCGGATTTTGATTCCGGCATTCCCAGGTTCGAATCCTGGCACCCCAGCCATTTGCGAAAGTTCCAATCCCCAAAATTCCCACAGCGAGAATTCCCATGGCCATAGATGACCTGACGCTGTTTACTGGCAATGCCAACCCGGCACTGGCCATGGAGGTGGCTGACCGACTGGGGATCGGCATCGGTCGGGCACTGGTCGGCACCTTCAGCGATGGTGAGGCCAATGTAGAGATCATGGAAAACGTGCGGGGCGCCGATGTTTTCGTGATCCAGCCCACCTGTATGCCGGCCAGCAAGCACCTTATGGAGTTGCTGGTCATGATTGATGCCTTGCGCCGCTCCTCGGCAGAACGCATCACCGCAGTGATTCCGTATTTCGGCTACGCCCGCCAGGATCGTCGACCGCGCACCGCGCGCGTGGCGATCACGGCTAAATTGGTTGCCGACATGATCGGCATTGCCGGTGCAGACCGGGTCGTCACCATGGATCTGCACGCAGATCAGATCCAGGGTTTTTTCGATATCCCGGTCGACAATATTTATGCCGCCCCCGTCTTGAATGGCGAGTTGTGGCGGCATGAGCCCGAGGGGCTGATGGTGGTATCGCCCGATGTCGGTGGTGTTGTCCGGGCCCGGGCGATGGCTAAGCAACTCGGCGTGGAACTGGCCATCATCGACAAGCGACGCCCGCGCGCCAACGAGGCCAAAGTGATGCATATCATCGGTTCGGTGGATAACCGTACCTGTGTTCTGATGGATGACATGGTGGATACAGCCAACACGCTATGCGAGGCAGCACTGGCACTGAAGGATTCCGGAGCAACCCAGGTTAAGGCCTGTTGCACCCATGCGGTACTTTCCGGCCCTGCCGTTGAGCGTATCGAGGCATCAGAATTGGACGAGGTCGTGGTGACGAACTCGATCCCGCTGTCGGATGAGGCACGTAACTGTGCAAAAATCCGGCAGATCAGTATAGCCAGCTTGCTGGCCGAGTCGATCCGGCGTATCGCCAGCGGTGACTCAGTCAGTTCCCTGTTTATGGACTAATCAGCCCGGCACTTCCGGGAGATAAAGACGGCGCCTGATGCGCCAGTGCAAGGAGACCCCTTAATGAGCAGCAACTACGTACTCGATGCCCGGTCACGGGAAGCGTTCGGCACCAGCGCGAGCCGGCGCCAGCGTCTTGAAAACCAGGTACCGGCCGTCGTTTACGGTGCGGGAAAAGACAACGAAACTCTGATTCTGGATCACCACCAGGTGATGCATAGTCTTCAGCGGGAGGCCTTCCATTCGGCCATCATTGATCTGAAGACTCAGGCTGGTTCTCAGCAGGTGATTCTGCGTCAGGTGCAGATGCATCCGCACCGACCGATTGTGCTGCATATTGATTTCCAGCGGATCAAGGCAACCGAGACACTCCATATGAAGGTGCCGCTGCACTTTGAAGGAGCCGATGTTGCTCCGGGCGTAAAGATGGACGGCGGCATTCTGGCCCATCCGATGATGGAGCTGGACATTACCTGTCTGCCCAAGGATCTCCCTGAGTACATCGCGCTGGATGTCTCCGAGATGCAGATGAATGACTCTTTGCATCTGTCTGATGTGCAATTGCCTGAAGGAGTTGAACTCACCGCGACGGCTTATCACGAAGGGGATGACCCAACGGTTGCCATTATCACGGCGCCGAAGGTGATCGAGGAGGAGGTACCGGAAGAGGCTGAGGAAGATGAAGTGGGTGCCGACGGGACCGAAGCCGATTCTGAACCTGACGCGGTCGACGACGACAAAGGCGGAGAATAAGCAGTCTCGTTACGCATCCTGGTCGGGCGACGGCGCGTCGCCCAGTTACACCTGTGTGTCGATCTGCCAGGCAGTTATGTCAGCTATCTCACTGATCGCCGGTCTGGGTAATCCCGGTAACGGCTACGAGAGCACTCGCCATAACGTGGGGTTCTGGTTTCTAGAAGCACTTGCCCGCGCCTGGCCAATGCAGTTGCGTGGCGACAGCCGGTTCCGCGGAGCACTGGCAGATCTGCGCATCGCCAATCAGCGGGTGCGCGTGCTCAAACCGGAGACCTTCATGAATGAAAGTGGTATTCCGGTGGCGAGTGTTGCAGCATATTTTGATCTTGCACCCGAAAAAATCCTGGTAGTGCACGATGACCTGGATTTGCCACCGGGCACTATCCGGGTGAAACGGGGTGGTGGCCATGGCGGGCACAACGGGCTTCGCGATATCTTCTCGAAACTGGGCTCACGTGATTTTGTCCGGTTGCGGATCGGGATCGGTCACCCAGGGAATGCGGACGACGTCACTGACTGGGTCTTGCAGAAACCGTCAAGGGCAGACCGTGACGCCATCCTGGATGCCATTGACCGGGCTGTGCGGCAGGTCGACAGGTTGCTCAGCGGCGACCTGGCATCTGTGATGAACGAATTACATAGCGATCCTCCGGGGACATCCTGAGTGGGTTTTCGCTGTGGCATCGTGGGCTTGCCCAACGTTGGCAAATCGACTTTGTTTAATGCGTTAACCCGGGCGGGCGCCCAGGCCGAGAACTACCCTTTTTGCACCATTGATCCGAATGTGGGTATTGTCGAGGTGCCTGATCCGCGTCTGCGGAAAATTGCGGCACTGATCAACCCCAAATCTGTCATACCAACTGCAATCGAGTTTGTCGATATCGCCGGCCTGGTTGCTGGCGCCTCTAAAGGGGAGGGCCTGGGTAACCGTTTTCTCGCACACATTCGCGAGGTGGATGCGATTATTCATGTTGTGCGCGCCTTCAGTGATGGCGACATCACTCATGTGGCCGGCAAGGTCGAGCCGCTGGCTGATGTGGCTACTATCGAAACCGAATTGGCCTTGGCGGATCTTGAAACCCTGGAGCGCGCCATTGAGCGCACTGCCAAGGCCGCAAAAACGGGCGACAAAAAGATCCTGCGTGAACTCGAATGCCTGCGCAGTGCACACGGTGCGCTGGGAGATGAGCAGGGTCTGCAGGCTTTGCTGGAAGATATCGACGCTGCTGCAACACTGAAACCGCTGTGCCTGCTCAGTGCCAAGCCAGTACTGTATGTGGCCAACGTCTCTGAGCAGGATCTAGAAGATAATGACCAGGTTGCCCAGTTGCGGGCGCATGTGCTGCAAACCCAGGCACAGTTGGTGGTGGTCAGTGCGGCCATCGAGCAGGAAATCTCGGAGATCGACCCTGAGGATAGAAACAGTTTTCTGGAGGATCTTGGGCTTGAAGAATCTGGCCTCGACCGGGTGATCCGTGCGGGGTATGCGCTGCTGGGCCTGCAGACCTTTTTCACCGCCGGACCTAAAGAGGTTAGAGCCTGGACTGTGCGCACTGGTGCTACCGCACCGCAGGCGGCGGGGGAGATTCACACTGATTTCGAGCGTGGTTTTATCCGGGCCGAGACTGTTGCCTATGATGATTTTATTACCCACGCGGGTGAGCAGGGGGCGCGGGAGGCGGGCCGGCTACGGCTGGAGGGAAAAGATTACATGCTCAGCGACGGCGATATCATGCACTTTCGTTTTAATGTCTGATTTACGTAGCCGTACCGGGGTCAACTCATGAAATGCGGATTTATTGGCCTGGGTATGCTTGGGTCAAAAATGGCCACAAAAGTGCTCGATGCGGGCCATAGCCTGAAGGTTTATGACCGCGATCCCCATGCGGTCGAGAAGTTAGTCGCGGTCGGGGCAAGCGGTGTGAGATCAGTGCAGGAAGTGGCTAGCCACATTGATGTGCTGATGACCTGTTTGCCCTCGCCGGCGATCTGTGCCGAAGTCATGAGCGGGTCGGGTGGTGCGCTGGAAATGCTCACAGCAGGAAGTTGCTGGATCGAGATGAGCACCACCGATGTGGACGAGATGAAGCGGCTTGCTACGCTTGCCCAAGAAAGGGGTGTCGACGTACTTGAATGTCCCGCAACGGGTGGCGTGCATCGGGCGGCCAGGGGAGAAATGACATTGCTGGCGGGGGGTAACGAGACCGTTTTTGAGCGCTATCGGCCTTTGCTCGAGATTATGAGTGGCCAGATCGTATACATGGGGGAAATCGGTAACGCATCACTGATCAAGGTGGTTACCAACCTGTTATGTCTGGTCGACCTTGTAGCTATGGGTGAGGCCCTGATGTTGGCAAAACGTGGTGGTCTGGATCTGGCCAGGTGCTACGAGGCAATTACGGCCAGTTCCGGCAGCAGCCGGGAGTTTGAGGATTGGGCTCCAGTGATTTTGAACGGAAGTTTAAATACCGGTTTCACCACTGATCTTGGATTAAAAGATCTTGGTTTTGTCACCGAGCTGGGTCGTCGCCTGGATGTGCCACTCAAACTGGCAACCCTGGTCGAGCAGATGTTTCTGGCGTCACGGGAGCGCTATGGCGGAGATGCATGGACCCCACATGTGGTCAAGATGATGGAAGAGGCGACGGGTGAGGAGTTACGCGCTGAGGGTTTCCCGGACGTTATACCGCAGGAGTAAGGGCAGATTTATACCCAATCTTTGACTATGGCGAGGCTCTTCTCGATTCGACGGGGTTGTGTCTACTGATCGTCACGCAGGCCACTGGCCTTTTGGACTGCCGAGTCCACAATCAGGTTGATACCGATAGTTAAAAGTGCAATGCAGGTTGCGGGCACCAGCGGGTGCATATAGCCCCAGGCGATTCCGTCTGCGTTTCCGCGCACCATGGCGCCCCAGTCTGCCAGTGGTGGCTGTAAACCCAGACCCAGGAAGCTGAGCCCACTGATCAGCAGAAAAACAAAACAGAAACGCAGGCCAAATTCTGCTGCCAGTGGCGTTAAGGCATTGGGGAGGATTTCTTTGCGCATGATCCACCAGAGACCCTCACCGCGCAATCGTGCAGCCTCAACAAACTCCATAACTTCGATATCCATCGCGACTGCGCGGGCGATCCGGTAGACCGGCATAGCGTAGATGATCGCGATAACCGTGACGAGTGCGAGAACAGAGGTTCCCGTAGAAGAGAGCACGATCAGGGCAAAGATCAGCGTGGGAATGGAGATGACGATATCAACGAAACGGCTGAGCACCTGATCAACCCAGCCCCGCATGGTAGCCGCAAGAAAGCCCAGCAGAGAGCCCAAACCAAAAGCACATGCAGTGGTCAACAGTGCGAGCGCGATCATGTTTCGGGCGCCATATATCAGCATCGACAACATATCCCGGCCGATCTGATCTGTACCAAAAATGAACTCTCCAAATAAAGGCTCCCATACATCACCTACGACTTGACTTTGACCATAAGGCGCAAGCCAGGGTGCAAAAATAGCGCAAAAACCGAAGGCACTGACTACAAAAACTCCAAACCGGCTGGCCCAGTTCATCTGTTTGAGTATCTGCCAGAAATTCACGGTCTTTTACTTTGGGTGCATGAGCCGTGGGTTTGATGCCATCGAAAGAATATCAGCCAAAAGGTTGAGGATCACATAGACCGAGGCGAATATCATTGCTGTGGCGCGTACGATAGGCATGTCACGCAGAAACACCGCGTCGATCATGAGGGCACCAAGCCCCGGATAAACAAAAACGACCTCGACGATGACTACGCCCACAACGAGCCAGGCCAGGTTCAGCATGATGACCTGAATAATGGGTGACCAGGCATTGGGCAGAGCGTGGAAAACAATAATTCTTCCTGGCTTCACGCCCTTGAGCTTAGCCATTTCGATATAGGGGCTGGCCATCAGGCTGACGATAGAAGCCCGCGTCATCCGCATCATATGCGCGCTCACGGCAAGGGTGAGGGTCAGCACGGGAAGCGCAGAGGCGACTATGCGTTCGCTGAGAGCCATCGTGTCATCTACGTTCGAGATTGCAGGGAAGATTCCGAATGAGACCGCAAAAATTGCCATCAGAATGTAGGCGATAAAAAAGTCGGGAACCGAAACACCGCTTAGCGTGATCATCGAGATGGATCGGTCAAAAAGTGAGTTTCGGTAAAGTGCGGCCACAATACCCAGAGCCAAAGAGATGGGGATGGCGATCAAAGCCGATGCGATAGCCAGGAAAAACGTATTGCCGATTCGGTTGCCGATCACATCGACAACCTCTCGGTGATTAGTGAGGGCCTTACCCATATCTCCCTGGGCAAAATTCACCAGCCATTCGATGTACCGCAGATGTACCGGTCGATCCAGATTAAGCGCTCGGTGGCAGGCAGCTACTTTATCCTCAGAGGCCATCTGGCCCATCATGGCGGTGCAGACATCTCCTGACAGGGCTTCAACCCCTACCGTAATCAGTAAAGAGATTGCGATCAGCGTCAGGACGCCAAGTGCAAGGCGCCTTAGAACCAGTCGGAGCAGTGAGTTTTGCATTGTGAGAAGGGATCAGACTCAGGCAAGAAAAGGCCCGGAAAGGATCCGGGCCTTTTCTGCTTACTGCCAGCAACAGCCGCTCAAAGAACAGCTGTTGCTATGCCTGGCTTACTTGAACCACCAGCGCTCAATGCTGCGTGAGCCATCCAATTCCCAGTTACCGGCAAGTTTGGCAGGTCGCCCTAAGGCGTCAGATGCTGCATCGACATTGTTGGCAAAGCAGGGTACCACGACGCCTCCTTCGTTAGAGACGATGGTCTGCATCTCAACATAAATCTCATTGCGCTTGGCTTCATCAAGTTCAGCACGTCCCGCGACGAGAAGCTCTTCGAACCGGGCATGGTCCCAGTAACTGTCAGTCCAGTTACCACCAGCCTTGTAGCCGATCGTAAACATCCAATCCGCGGTCGGGCGGCCACTCCAGTAACAGGCACTCCAGGGAACCTTCATCCAGACGTTATTCCAGTAACCGTCGGGAGATACCCGGTTTACCTTGATATTGATGCCCGCTGCCTTGGCAGCTTCCGAGTAAAGCTGGGTCGCATCTACTGCGCCATTGAAAGCCGCATCTGCAGCCGCGATCTCGACATCCAGACCGGTGAGACCCGCTTGTTTGAGATACCACTTGGCTTTGTCGACATCATACTGGCGCTGGGGTAGGTCGCCGGCGTGGTAGTTCTGGTTGGAGCTGATCGGATGATCGTTGCCCAAAGAGCCATAGCCACGAAGGACCGTGTTAACAAAAGCTTCCCTATCAATGCCGTGCTTGAGCGCCATACGTACGTTGTTGTCGTTAAATGGCGCCTGTCGGACATCCATCGGGTAGGTGAAGTGTTTAGTACCCGATACCTGGATCACGCTGACTCCGGATTTTTTCTCAAGCATGGGAGCGGTCTTAAGGTCACAGCGAACGATTGCATCTACCTGGCCTGTTGCCATTGCATTCATTCTGGCTGCGGCGTCGTTGATCGCCGTCATTTTGACTTCATCAAAGTTAGCGCATCCGGATTTGAAGTAATTAGGATTGCGCACCATATGTGCTCTTACCCCTGGCTCGAAGCTCTTCACGACAAAAGAGCCGGTGCCGTCACCTGAGGCCCAATCAACCTTCCCGGAGCCGTCAGCTGAACCCATCAGCAGATGATAGTCACTCAACAGATAGGGGAAGTCGGCATTACCACTTTCGAGCTCAAAGACAAGCGTGTTTTGCCCGTCTTTGCGGATATTGCCCAGAGAATTGGCAACACTTTTTGCGTCAGAGGTTGAATCCTCGCCGCGGTGATGCTCCAGAGAAGCAATGGCATCATCGGCATCAAAGGTTTTGCCACTGTGAAACTCAATACCCTGGCGCAGTTTAACTACCCATGTTTTAGCGTCGGCTGAGGGTTCAAGGCTCTCAGCTAATTCGGGCACAGCCTGGCCGTTGGCGTTGACCTCAACCAGGGCATTTCGGCACCCACCCATGTTCATGTTAATCATGAAGGTATCGCCGTTATCAGCCGGATCCAGCATATCGCCTGTGTTGGCACCGCCAAATCCAACTCGATAGGTTCCACCTTTTTTGGGCGTGGCGTGTGCTGCATGACTGTACAGGGCCGGCGCGGTCGCGACAAAACCCATGGCGGTCGCGGCCTTGATAAATTCACGACGATTCATGCCACCATTGGTGACCCGTTTTTGCAGTTTGTAAATCTCGTAATCGACTTTACTCATTCCTCTCTCCTGATCCTTTGGCTTGAAAGAATTAAAGATGCTTTCCCATATTGCTCGTACAACTGCCTGACTCGTACAACTGCCTGAATAGTACAACAATCTCCAACTACTGGTTTGAGCTTGCTCGGCCCTCAGTTGTGAGTCTATCTTATGATAAAGTCACTTGAAGAAAACGCCTCTGAATCCGCCCTGTACGCCAATTTCTACCTGACTTTAGGGCTGCCATGGGTATCGATGAATGGCAGATCTCTCGCAAAACTAAGCGAAAAGCGGGGGGTTGTCCTTGTTCTATCCGGGGTTTCGCGTTAAATTCGCGCCCCCACCGTGGCTATGTAGCTCAGCTGGTTAGAGCACGGCATTCATAATGCCGGGGTCGGTGGTTCAAG
>PBSU01000047.1 GCA_002726415.1 Acidiferrobacteraceae bacterium
AGCTTGATCTGGTCTCGGGTAATGGCGAGAATTCGCGAATCAGTGTTGCCCGTTTGCGGGTCTGGGCTGATCCGAAGTCGTACCGTCGATCCTTTAGGTCCGCGGATCAGGTCTACCACATCGTCCAGGCGCCAGCCGATCACGTCGACAATGACTTCGTCTGCCCCTTGGCCCACACCAATAATCCGGTCACCGGCACGCAAGGTGCCCTCGAGTTCAGCGGGTCCACCTGGTACCACCCGCTGTACCACCGTAAATTCACTTTGCATCTGCAGAACAGCGCCAATGCCTTCGAGCGAAAGACTCATACGAATTTTGAAATTCTCGGTGGCGCGCGGGGAAAAATAACCTGTGTGGGGCTCGATCGCAGAAACATAAGCATTGACCAGTGTCTGGAAGACGTCCTGGTTGGTAATCTGCAGGGTGCGCCGCTCCAGTTGCTGGTAGCGTTGGTCCAGTGTGCTGATGATCTGCTCGTGGGCCTTGCCTTCAAGTTTTAGGATCAAATAGTCGTTTTTGACACGGCGCCGCCAAAGGTCATCTAGTTCAGCCTGGTCTACTGCCCAGGGCGCCTCGGTACGGTCGAAGCGGTAATACTCGTCGACTGAAAAATCAAAGGGTCTATCCAACAGGGCCAGAGCAAAATGAGTGCGCTCCAGCACACGGCGGCGGTAGGTATTGAACAGGTCGAAAAACGGCTCTACTTCGTAATCGTTGAGATGATCATCCAGGCGGTAGCGCAAGGCCTCGAATGCATCGATATCCTGCGCCAGAAAGTAACTGCGGTTCGAATCCAGTGAGCGCAGGTAGCGATCAAGAATGGTCGATGACAAGGCGTCATCGAGTCGGGTGTTGCGGTAGTGATACCGATCGACAAAATAGTTGATCAGCTTGACCGTGCGCCCATGGTGCGAGGAGGGGCCCAGGTCCGCATTGCCCGGGGAGGCGTCGGTTGCAGACTTGGCAACCCCGACGCTGGTCAGGGCAAATAGAGTGGCGTACGCCAGGTAGCGGGAAAAACGACGGCGAAGCACGTCAGGGTCCTGTTCGAAAAAGATTAGGCGGGGTTGCGTTAAGGACAGCAACCGGGCTGACCCGAATTATAACTGCTCGGCCTTTCCTGTGCGCTAAAGTGCTCGAGTTGATCGCTCCGGGTCAACTGCAGTAATCGGCAGAACGGATCTTGGAGTCAGGGCGTCGAGATCGATCCGGGTAGAACGCGTTCGGCCTGTTGTTCGGGAAACAGGTCGAGCAGCGCGGGTTCGCTGGCGAGTGCAATCCCCCGTTCCGTGATAATGCCGCTGACTAAGTGCCGCGGTGTGACGTCGAATGCAGGATTGGCTGCAGGGCTGGCCTCGGGCGTGAGGCGAATGCGGGTCACCCGGTTATCTGTATCGACGCCGCTAATGTGGGTCAGTTCTTCTGCTGGTCGCTCCTCAATGGGGATCTCCTTCACCCCGTTATGTACAGTCCAGTCGATTGTGGAGGAGGGCAGTGCCGCATAGAACGGAACATCGTTGTCATGTGCCGCGAGGGCCTTAAGGTAGGTTCCGATTTTATTGCAGACATCGCCGGTGCGAGTGGTTCGGTCGGAACCCACGATACACAGGTCGACCTGGCCGTGCTGCATCAGGTGGCCTCCCGCGTTATCGGCGATAACGGTATGAGGTATTCCGTGCGCGGCGAGTTCCCACGCGGTGAGTGAAGCCCCCTGATTTCGTGGGCGGGTTTCATCTACCCAGACATGCACCGCGATGCCGGCATCGTGAGCTTTGAAGATAGGAGAAAGGGCAGTGCCCCAGTCCACAGTGGCAAGCCAGCCGGCGTTACAGTGGGTAAGAATATTTAAGGGTTCGCCATTTTTATGCCGTGCTTTTTCAGCAATAACGACGAGGCCATGGTCACCGATAGCACTGTTGGTTGCGACGTCATCGTCGCAGATCTGTTGGGCAATGGATCGCGCAACCCCAGCACGTGAGGGGGGTGGTACTTCCAGCAGGCGCGGGAGCATCTGGTCGAGAGCCCACCGTAGATTCACCGCCGTGGGGCGGGCACCGAGCAGCTCTCGGCGGGCCTGCTGCAGATGGTCATCTTCTGGGTTTGTATCAGCAGCCAGGTATAAGCCGCAGGCGGCAGCTGCGCCGATCAGGGGTGCACCGCGCACCACCATGTCACGGATTGCAAGAGTGACATCGCTGAGCGTGTCCAACGTCTGTAACTCAAACCTAAACGGCAGCACAGTCTGATTGATGACATGAATTTTTGCTCCCTCATGATCCAGCCAGATCGCACGATAGGGTTCTCCGTTAACTTGCATTGTGCCGCTCTATCGATGCGTCCATTTTGCAGCACGCTTCTCGGCAAAAGCGGCCATACCTTCTGTCTGGTCATCGGTGGCGAATAGAGACTGGAACATGATGCGTTCAGCGGCGACCCCTTCAGTTAAGGTAGTCTCGTAAGCCTTATTGACGGCAGTCTTTGCCATATATACCGATGGTCGTGACATCCCGGCAATTGCGCCAGCGGTCCCGAGTGCTTCGTCCAGCAGGTCTGCGGCCGGTACCACACGACTCACCAGGCCTGCTCGTTCAGCCTCTGGTGCATCCATCAGGCGCCCGGTCAGGCACATTTCCATCGCTTTGGATTTGCCCACAAAACGGGTTAGGCGCTGTGTGCCTCCGGCTCCTGGGATGATGCCCAGTTTGATTTCCGGCTGGCCAAAACGGGCGTTATCTGCGGCGAGAATGAAGTCGCACATCATGGCTAATTCGCACCCGCCACCCAGGGCATAACCGGCAACTGCGGCGATGACCGGTTTGCGGCATTGGGTTACCCGCTCCCAGTTGTGGCCGATGAAGTTACCCAGATACACATCCATATAGGACCGGTCTTTCATCCCTTTGATATCGGCGCCCGCTGCGAATGCTTTCTCGCTGCCGGTAATGACCATAGCGCCAATGGAATCTTCCCGCTCGAACTCATCCAGCGCCTGCGCCAGTTCATCCATTAACGGATCAGATAAGGCATTGAGTGCGTCGGGGCGGTTCAGCGTAATCAGGCCAACCATCTCACGCGTCTCGACAATTATGTTTTCGTAACTCATCGGAACTCCTTTGGGGAAGGTATTACAAACCGTTACAATCGTGCCTCGAAGGGCAAGAGTAAAAGGCTTATGATCGGGCCGGCTGGCGATGATGAATCCTGTGTCGTGTGCCAGCGCAAGCATAGTCTAGCAGAGCGGCCCGCCTTTATTGTCATGCAATCGACATGAGCATAGCCGGCAGCAATCACACCAAGACAGGGCGGGCCGAAGATTAGGCGCCATCGGGAGAAAGTAATGAGTAGTAAATCCGCGAGCATTTACCAAGACACTTATCGGGCGGCGCAGGACGATCCCGAAACATTCTGGGCTCAGGCTGCAGAGGCGGTTCATTGGACTCGCCGCTGGGATCGGGTGCTGGACGACACCGATGCCCCGTACTACCGGTGGTTTACTGGAGGTGAACTCAACACCTGTTACAACGCGCTGGATCTGCACGTCGAGCAGGGGCGTGGCGAACAGGCAGCCCTGGTTTACGATTCGGCCGTCACTGAGATACGACGCAGTTACAGCTTTGCCGAGTTGCGTGACGCGGTCGCACTTTTCGCGGGGGTGCTTGCAACTCGAGGCGTGAGCAAAGGGGATCGGGTCATCATCTACATGCCGATGGTGCCTGAGGCTGTCATCGCGATGCTGGCCTGCGCAAGAATCGGGGCAGTGCACTCTGTCGTCTTCGGTGGTTTTGCCGCCAATGAACTGGCAGTGCGAATCGATGACGCGACACCCAAAGCGATCGTCAGCGCTTCTTGCGGTATCGAGCCCGGCCGTGTGATTGCATACAAGCCCCTGCTCGATGAAGCCATCTCACTGGCAACACACCAGCCGGATTTTTGTGTGGTGCTCCAGCGTCCCCAGATCGAGGCGACGTTGCAGACCGGCCGGGATGTAGATTGGGAGGAAGCAGTAAGTCAGGCGAGTCCGCAGGATTGTGTTCCGGTGAAAGCGACTGACCCGTTGTACATTCTTTACACCTCGGGCACGACCGGCCAGCCCAAAGGAGTAGTGCGCGACAACGGCGGTCATGTGGTTGCCCTGAAATGGACGATGGAGAATATCTACGGGGTTAAGCCAGGGGAGACCTTCTGGGCGGCCTCGGATGTAGGCTGGGTTGTGGGTCACTCCTATATCGTTTACGCACCATTGTTCGCCGGCAACACCACCGTGTTGTATGAGGGAAAGCCGGTCGGTACGCCAGATCCCGGTGCTTTCTGGCGGGTCATCAGCGAAAACCAGGTCAGTGTTCTGTTTACCGCCCCAACTGCGTTTCGAGCGATCAAAAAAGAGGATCCAACCGGCGAGCATATCCGGCGTTACGATCTGTCCGCGTTACGCTATTTGTTTCTTGCCGGCGAGCGGACCGATCCGGATACGCTCCACTGGGCTGAAGAAAAATTAGACATCCCCGTTGTGGATCATTGGTGGCAGACCGAGACCGGGTGGTCTATAGCGGCTAATTGTGTGGGCATCGAACTGCTGCCAATCAAAGAGGGCTCACCCTCGGTTGCGGTCCCGGGCTGGGATCTTCGGGCGCTTGATGAGGATGGCAAGGAGATTGCGGCAGGGAAAATTGGTACGCTGGCCGCCAAACTCCCCTTACCCCCCGGTACCTTTCCGACTCTGTGGAATGCACCCGAGCGCTACTATGATTCTTATCTCAGCCAGTTCCCTGGTTATTACAATACCTCAGACGCGGGCATCATTGACAACGATGGCTACATCTATGTCATGTCGCGCACGGATGATATTATCAACGTGGCCGGACATCGTTTATCGACCGGCGCCATGGAAGAAGTGCTGGCTGATCATCCTGATGTGGCTGAGTGCGCCGTCACCGGCGTAGCCGATGAACTTAAGGGCCAGGTACCCTTGGGTTTTCTGGTATTGAGCGCGGGTTGTGATCGCCCTGAAGGTGAGATCAACGCCGAAGTTGTGGCCCTGGTCCGTGAACGCATCGGGCCCGTCGCCGCTTTCAAGCAGGCCCTGGTCGTCAAGCGGCTTCCGAAAACGCGCTCGGGTAAGGTATTGCGTGGCACTATGCGTAGCATTGCTGATGGGCAACCCTGGAAAATGCCGGCCACCATTGATGATCCGGCAATCCTGGACGAGATTGCCCAGGCGTTGTCGGATATCGGTTATCCCCGCCAGGCGTGATCCCAAAACGCGATGACTGATTTCGACCACGTGACTCTCGATCAATGGCGTGCCCTTGCTGATGGCGAACTGGGTGCGCGTGACCTTGACCACCTGAATTGGCAGACGCCTGAAGGTATCGAGATCAAGGCGTTGTATACCCTGGCTGATCTGGAGGCGCTCAGCCATCAGGCTTCTCTGCCGGGATTCCCGCCCTACGTAAGAGGGCCTCGCGCGACACTGTACGCTGGGCGGCCATGGACCATCCGCCAATACGCTGGTTATTCAACCGCGGAGGCGTCAAACGCCTTTTATCGGCGAAATCTGGCTGCTGGGCAGAGCGGCCTGTCAGTGGCCTTCGACCTGGCAACCCATCGGGGGTATGACTCTGATCATCCTCGGGTCACCGGGGATATCGGCATGGCCGGGGTCGCAATCGATTCGGTTGAGGATATGAAAATCCTTTTCGATGAGATTCCCCTCGAGAAGATGTCAGTTTCCATGACGATGAATGGCGCGGTTCTGCCGATCCTGGCAATGTTTATCGTTGCGGGAGAAGAGCAAGGGGTCGACAAAGCGAGCCTATCAGGCACCCTGCAAAACGATATCCTCAAGGAATTCATGGTCCGGAACACGTATATTTATCCGCCGCGGGAGTCGATGCGGATCGTGTCCGACATCATTGGCTACACCGCGGAGCACATGCCACGTTTCAATCCAATCTCTATCTCCGGCTATCACATCCAGGAGGCTGGTGCGACGGCTGTCCAGGAATTGGCGTATACCCTTGCTGACGGCGTGGAGTACGTGCGTACCGCCGTGGCCAGTGGCCTGGATATCGATAGCTTCGCCCCGCGGCTTTCCTTCTTTTTCGGCATCGGTATGAACTTCTTTATGGAGGTATCCAAGCTGCGGGCCGCGCGGCTGCTTTGGGCCGAGTTGATCCAGGAGAAGTTTCAACCGTCGGACCCTCGCTCATTGATGCTGCGCACACACTGCCAGACATCAGGCGTCAGCCTGACCAGCGAGGATCCGTACAACAATATTGTGCGTACAACAATCGAGGCCTTGGCGGCGGTACTCGGGGGCACCCAGTCGCTACATACCAACAGTTTCGATGAAGCTTTGGCGCTCCCGACCGATTTCTCAGCGCAGGTTGCCCGAAATACTCAGCTGATTCTGCGAGAGGAAACGGGTATCACCCGGGTAGTCGACCCACTGGGCGGATCCTATTATGTCGAGAGCCTTACTGCCAGCCTGCTCGCTCATGCCCGGTCTCTGATTGACGAAGTGGAGGAGATGGGCGGAATGACCGAGGCTGTGATCAGCGGGGTACCCAAACTCCGAATTGAAGAGGCGGCGGCACGACGGCAAGCCCGCGTCGACCGGGGAGAAGAGGTCGTAGTGGGTGTTAATCGCTACCAGAATCCTGATGAGACGGAAGTAGATCTTCGCGACATCGATAACTCTGCCGTTCGTACTACGCAGTTGAATCGCCTGGCTCAGGTCCGCGCCAACCGTGATGAACCCCCTTGTCAGCAGGCCTTGCAGGCATTGACCAGGGCCGCGGAGGATGCCGGCGCGAACCTGCTAGAGTATGCGGTTGTAGCGGCCCGGGCCCGCGCCACGGTCGGGGAGATTTCCCTGGCGCTGGAGCAGGTTTATGGGCGTCACCAGGCACAGATCAGGGCGATTTCAGGCGTGTATGGCGAGGCTTACGAAAATGATGAAGCGTTCGGTGCAATTCGCCAGGCTGTGGCGGACTTCGCAATAGACACAGGCCGGCGCCCCCGTATTCTGGTCGCTAAACTCGGCCAGGATGGCCACGACCGCGGTGCCCGAATTATCGCAACCGGATTTGCAGATATCGGGTTTGATGTGGACATCGGCCCGCTGTTCCAGACACCCCAAGAGGTTGTGCGCCAGGCCATTGATAACGACGTGCATGTGATCGGCATCTCTTCCCAGGCAGCAGGCCACGATACCCTGGTGCCGCAGGTTCTGGAATCTCTTGCCGAGCATCACGCCAGTGAAATCCAGGTCGTGCTGGGGGGCGTAGTGCCGGCTGCCGACCACGCGCGCTTGGCCCAACTTGGGGTGGCCGCTTTCTACGGACCAGGCACACCGATCCCGCAGGCGGCACAGGAAGTCCTTGATCTGATCCGCCAGGCGGGCCGGCAGAGCTGATGCACGAGATCATCGAAGAATTAGAGCGACGACGCGCTGCGGCCGAAGAGGGCGGCGGCACCAGGCGGGTTGAAGCGCAGCACGCTAAGGGCAAACTGACGGCGCGAGAGCGTGTCGGGGTTCTACTGGATGAGCACAGTTTTGAGGAATGGGATGTTTTCGTTGAGCATCGCTGCACCGATTTCAACATGGCCGAAAAAGCGGTTCCGGG
>PBSU01000048.1 GCA_002726415.1 Acidiferrobacteraceae bacterium
ACTGATTAACCCGATCGCCATGGAGGAAGGCTTGCGCTTCGCCATTCGTGAAGGGGGCCGTACCGTCGGTGCCGGTGTGGTATCGAAGATCTTGGCGTAAGCTAAACAGAAACAGTTAACGGGCAAAGAATTATGGCAGTGAACGTCAGCAACCAGAAGATTCGAATCCGGCTAAAGGCATTCGATCACCGGATGATCGATAAATCCGCGATTGAGATCGTGGATACCGCCCGCCGGACTGGTGCGGTCGTGCGCGGACCAATCCCGCTACCTACCCGCAAGGAACGCTTCAACCTGCTGCGCTCACCCCATAAATACAAGGATTCTCGTGACCAGCTGGAGATTCGTGTGCATAAGCGCATCTTGGATATCGTCGAGCCGACAGAGAAAACCGTCGACGCCCTGATGAAGTTGGATCTGGCGGCCGGTGTCGATGTCGAGATTAAGTTGGGCTAAGGTCACCAGGCAGGATATAGGAAAGGAGCAGGACAGGATGTCGTTAGGACTGGTCGGAAAAAAAGTCGGGATGACGCGGGTGTTCGATGAGAACGGCGTGTCAACCCCTGTCACGGTCGTTCAGGTCGAGCCGAACCGTGTCACCCAAGTTAAGCAGCATGAAACCGATGGCTACGTTGCTTTACAGATGACCACGGGTTCACGACGCGCCCACCGCGTGACCAAACCGTTACGAGGTCACTTCGCCAAGGCCGGCACCGAGCCAGGCCGCAACCTGTGGGAGTTTCGGGTCGATGCCGAGACCGCCGGCCAGTATCCTGCGGGTGCTGAGTTGACCGTGGCGCTTCTTGAAACCGGGCAGAAAGTTGATGTACGTGGTACCACGATTGGACGTGGCTTCGCCGGCGTTATGCGCCGGCACAACTTTGGGGGCGGGCGTGCCACGCATGGCAACTCCAAGGCGCACCGCAAGCCGGGTTCAATCGGCCAGAACCAGGATCCCGGGCGGGTATTTAAGGGTAAGAAAATGGCGGGCCATATGGGTAACGTAACCCGGGTACAGCAGAATCTCGAGGTAGTTCGCGTCGATGCAGAGCGCAACCTGGTCCTAATCCGTGGCTCAGTTCCAGGACCCCGCGGCTTTGACCTGATCATCCAGCCATCGATAAAAGGGGCGGGCACCGCGTCGGGTCAGCCAGTGCAGTCTGATCCCGCGAACTCA
Organism: Acidiferrobacteraceae bacterium; assembly: GCA_002726415.1. Classification (GTDB taxonomy): domain Bacteria; phylum Pseudomonadota; class Gammaproteobacteria; order Arenicellales; family UBA868; genus UBA868. Next base: position 1,178 of record PBSU01000048.1, read on the forward strand.
TAACAGGCAGGAAATTCAAAGGATTTTAAACGTGGAACACGCAGTCGTAAAACTCGATGGCACAACAGATCGCCAGGTCAGCCTGGCTGATACCGTGTTCAGCGTCGACTTTAAAGAACCGTTGGTGCATCAGGTCGTCTGTGCTTATCTGGCGGGTGCCAGAGAAGGCACCAGCAGCCAGAAAAATCGCTCAGCAGTCAGTGGCGGTGGTGCCAAGCCCTGGCGACAGAAAGGAACCGGGCGAGCCCGAGCGGGAACCAGTCGCAGTCCGCTGTGGCGTGGTGGTGGCTTGACTTTTCCCGCATCGCACCGCAGTTACGCTCAAAAAGTCAATCGCAAGATGTATCGGGCCGCAATCCGCTCGATTCTGTCAGAGTTGGTCCGGCAGGGACGTGTTCGCATCTGTGACGAGATTCAATTAGCAGAGCCCAAGACAGCCCGTATGGCCGATGCCCTGGGCCAGTTGGGCGTGACTGGCCGGACATTGCTGGTGACGGCGGAGTACAACCAGAATGTGATGTTGTCTGCCCGCAACCTGATCAGCGTCGATACGTTGGAAGCCGCGCAACTTGACCCGGTCAGCCTGGTTGGAAGCGAAAACGTCGTATTCACGGTAGACGCAGTTCGTAAAGTGGAGGAAGCCCTGCAATGAACCCGGAAAGACTCCATCAGGTTCTGCTCTCTCCGGTTATCTCGGAGAAAAGTACCACCGCGGCGGATTCGGCTAATCAGGTCGTCTTTGAAGTCCTGGTCGATGCGACAAAACCCGAAATCCGCGAGGCAGTAGAGCAGCAGTTCAGTGTTTCGGTGGAAGCGGTACAGGTGGTAAATGTGCGGGGAAAAATGAAACGTTTCGGTAAGACTCCTGGGAAGCGCCGCAATTGGAAAAAAGCCTATGTCCGCCTGGCGCAGGGACATGACATCGACTTCATGGGTGGCGGGGCCTGATTAGGCCCAAGACACGCGCGAGACAGGATAGCAACCATGCCAGTAATTAAGCAGAAACCGACCTCCCCGGGTCGTCGCGGTATGGTCCGGGTGGTTTCTACCGGACTACACAAGGGGCGATCCGTCGCCTCGTTAACAGAGCCCAAGACTGCGACTAACGGTCGCAATAACGCTGGACGCATCACCGTACGACACCGCGGTGGTGGCCATAAACGCCACTATCGTGTGATTGACTTTGTACGGACCAAAGACAATATTCCGGCTCGCGTGGAGCGCCTGGAATATGACCCTAACCGCAGCGCGCATATCGCACTTTTGCTTTACGCTGATGGGGAACGACGTTACATCATTGCGCCTAAAGGCCTCGCCGTGGGCGATTCGGTCTCTTCAGGAAGTGACGCACCGATTCGCACGGGTAATGCTCTGCCACTGAAGAATATCCCGGTTGGTACGGTGGTGCATTGCGTGGAACTTAAGCCGGGCAAGGGCGCGCAGCTCGCTCGTTCTGCCGGGGCGTCAATCCAGTTTCTAGGGCGCGAAGGGACGTATGCTCTGATGCGGCTGCGCTCGGGTGAGACCCGAAAAGTCCTGGTCGAGTGCCGCGCAACCATTGGTGAAGTTGGAAACGCCGAGAATTCACTGCGCAAGCTCGGTAAAGCGGGCGCTAAGCGCTGGCGGGGCATCCGGCCTACAGTTCGTGGTGTCGCGATGAACCCGGTAGATCACCCCCATGGCGGTGGTGAGGGACGAACTTCCGGGGGCCGTGATCCGGTCAGCCCGTGGGGTGTTCCAACTAAGGGTTTTCGTACTCGCCGTAACAAACGCACCACCTCTATGATCATCCGCAGACGGAAGAAATAAATATGCCCCGTTCGGTTAAAAAAGGTCCCTTCGTGGACTACAGTCTCTGGAGCAAGGTCTCAAAAGCCAAAGAAGAAGGCTCCCGTCGCCCGATCAAGACCTGGTCGCGGCGCTCAATGATCATGCCAGAGTTTGTCGGCCTGACGATTGCGGTGCATAACGGTCGGCAGCATGTCCCGGTCCTTGTCTCCGAGAATATGGTGGGGCACAAGCTTGGCGAATTTGCTGCAACCCGGACCTTTCGTGGCCACGTCGCGGATCGTAAGGTCAAATAAAAGGCAGGAGAGAAGAACATGGAGGTCAAAGCCGTTGCCCGTTTTGTACGACTGTCGCCACAGAAAGGCCGCCTGGTCGCGGATCAGGTACGACGGATGCCAGTTGGCAAGGCGTTGGAACTGCTTCAATTCAGCCCGCGTAAAGCGGCCTCGACGATCCGCAAGGTTCTGGAATCGGCAATCGCGAATGCCGAGCACAACGAGGGTGCTGATATTGATGAATTGCGGATCAGCCAGATCATGGTGGACGAGGGCCCTGTGCTGAAGCGGTGGCGACCAAGAGCCAAGGGTCGTGCGACACCAATCATCAAGCATACCAGTCACATTACCGTCAGCGTCAGCGACGGATCGTCAGGGGGTAACTAGCAGATGGGCCAGAAGATTCACCCAAATGGATTTCGCCTGGGAATCATCCGGGACTGGGATGCGAAATGGTTTGCCACCGGCAAGACCTACGCCCGCAACCTGGTGGCCGACCAGGGCATTCGTGGATTCCTGCGCAAGCGACTTGCCAACGCAGCAGTCAGTCGTATTGAACTGGTGCGGGCGGGAGAAACCCTCAACGTCACGATTCATACCGGACGTCCGGGCATTGTCATCGGCAAAAAGGGTGAAGATATTGAACGCTTGCGCCGGGATGTGTTGGCTCTGAACAATCATGTTCCCGTGCAGATTGCGGTCGAAGAGATCCGCAAGCCTGAACTTGACGCACTGCTGGTTGCAGAAAATGTATGCCAGCAACTGGAGAAGCGGATCATGTTCCGCCGGGCGATGAAGCGGGCGGTCCAAAACACGATGAGACTTGGCGCCAAGGGTGTCAAGATCATGGTTGCCGGACGGCTGAACGGTGCTGAGATTGCGAGAACCGAGTGGTATCGTGAAGGCCGGGTTCCCCTACATACGTTACGCGCGGATGTCGACTACGGCTTTGCAGAAGCCCACACCACCTACGGGGTCATTGGGGTCAAGGTATGGATTTTCAAAGGTGAGATTATGCCAGGTGCTGCTGAACTGGAAACCCCCAAGGCGGCCCAGACCGCGGCAACGGCGTGAGGATAGTCTGCGATGCTGCAACCTAAAAGAACTAAGTACCGAAAACAGCAGAAGGGGAGAAACCGAGGCCTCGCTGTGCGCGGAAGTAGCGTGAGTTTCGGTGATTTCGGCCTGCAGTGTGCTGGGCGTGGCCGTCTTACCGCACGGCAGATTGAAGCCGCGCGACGCGCGATCAACCGCCACGTTAAGCGCGGCGGGCGGGTCTGGATCCGGGTCTTCCCGGACAAGCCGGTGTCGAAGAAGCCGCTCGAAGTTCGCATGGGCAAGGGCAAAGGTAATCCGGAGTACTGGGTTGCACTGGTGCAGCCGGGGACCATGCTCTACGAAATTCAAGGTGTTGAGGAAGATTTAGCGCGCGAGGCCTTTCGCCTTGCTGGAGCCAAATTGCCCATCGCCACATCATTTGTAAGACGCCTGGCAGCCTGACATGGCAGAGAAAAAAGTTACCGAAATGGATTCAACTGAGCTCAAGGGCGAGTTGCTCGAGCTTCGTAAAGAGCAGTTCAACCTGCGGATGCAGCGCGGCACAGGCCAGTTAGCTAATCCTTCCCGCTTCAAAGTGGTCCGACGGCAGATCGCCCGGATCAAGACCCGGATGGTTGAAATCAACAGGACCGCATCATGAGTGACGATAAAACAGCAGCTCCACCAGCACGGGCCCGCAGTGTTCAGGGCAATGTGCAAAGCGCAAAGATGGATAAGACCATCACCGTCCTGGTTGAGCGTAAATTTCAGCACCCGCTCTACAAGAAATACATCAGGCGCTCTACCCGGTTGCATGCACATGACGCTGAGAACGAATGCCGCGAGGGCGACCTTGTGGTGATTGAAGAGTGTCGCCCGGTGTCCAAGCTTAAGAGCTGGCGCCTGGTTCGCGTGCTCGCCCGGGCTGAGGCCAGCGCCCAGCCCAGCGCGACCAAGGGCTGATCACCGGCTCCATTTCCCTTTACCCGTATTCAGTCAGAAAAATTTAAGAGCATAAGGCGGTAGCAAAGATGATCCAGATGCAGACCAATCTCGACGTCGCTGACAATAGCGGCGCACGGCGAGTGCAGTGTATTAAGGTGCTTGGTGGTTCCAAGCGCCGTTACGCGGGCATCGGCGATATCATCAAGATCAGCGTTAAAGAAGCTATCCCTAACAGCCGCGTAAAAAAAGGTGAGGTGTTTCACGCCGTCGTAGTGCGCACGCGCCATGGCGTGCGCCGGGCAGATGGGTCACTGATTCGTTTTGACCGTAATGCAGCCGTTTTGCTCAACGCACAGTATCAGCCTTTGGGAACCCGCATTTTTGGCCCGGTCACACGTGAACTGCGGTCAGAGCGCTTTATGCGCATTATTTCTCTCGCACCCGAAGTGCTTTGAGGCCTGTGAAATGAAGAAGTTTAAGAAAGGTGATGATGTCGTCGTGTTGACCGGTCGGGATAAAGGTAAACGCGGCACCATCCTGAGAATATTGGATCCAGAGCGCGCTCTGGTCGATAGCGTGAATGTGGTCAAAAAACACGTACGCCCGAATCCCAACAAAGGGGAGACCGGGGGGATTATCGAAAAGGAGTCGCCCATCCGAATCTCTAATCTGGGTATGTATAACCCCAACAGCAAGAAGGCAGATCGCGTGGGCATTAAGCACCTCGAAGATGGGCGCCGGGTCCGGATTTTCCGATCGGATGGCGAGGTTATTGACGTCGGCTGACGTCGGACAGGCAAATCGTTATGACAAGACTTCAAGAGCATTACCAGGAAAGCGTGGTGCCATCATTGATGGAGCAATTCAAATACTCCAGCGTGATGCAGGTACCCCGGATCACCAAGATCACTCTCAATATGGGAGTCGGTGAGGCAATAGCCGACAAAAAGGTGATGGAGGCCGCGGTCAATGATCTAACCCGGATTGCCGGGCAGAAACCAGTGGTGACTAAAGCCCGTAAGTCGGTTGCGGCATTTAAGATTCGAGAAGGCTGGCCGATCGGCTGCAAGGTGACCTTGCGCCGGGATCGGATGTACGAATTTCTCGATCGCCTGATCTCAGTTGCCTTCCCGCGTGTCCGCGATTTTCGCGGCGTGTCAGCCCGAGCTTTTGATGGCCGCGGCAACTTCAGCGTGGGATTTAAAGAACAGATCGTATTTCCCGAAATTGACTATGACAAGGTGGATGCGATTCGAGGCCTGGATGTAACGATCACGACGACGGCCCAAACCAATGAAGAGGGTGAAGCTCTTCTGCGGGGATTTAACTTTCCGCTTAGAAAATAGGATCCGGCTTTATGGCTAAAAAATCAATGATTGCCCGCGAGGTAAAGCGCCGCAAACTGAATCAACAGTATCGGGCGCAACGCGAAGAGTTAAGAAAACAGATTGTGGATGAATCGTTTTCTTATGACGATCGTTGGCAGGCAATGCTCGACCTGCAGCAGTTACCCCGGGATTCTTCCCGGGCAAGGCAGCGAAACCGTTGCGCGCTGACGGGTCGTCCGCGTGGATACTTTCGCCGATTCGGGTTGGCCCGCAATGCCCTAAGGGAAGTGGTCATGCGTGGCGAAGCACCGGGTGTTGTTAAGGCAAGCTGGTAGCACAGAAGGAAATCGATTTATGAGTATGTCCGATCCCATCGCTGATATGTTGACGCGGATTCGAAACGCCCTGGCGGCGAGGAAGCGCACTGTCAGTATGCCTTCATCGAGAATGAAGCAGGCAATCGCCAAGGTGCTCAAGGATGAAGGTTACATAGAGGAATTCGCCGTCGATGGTGACGGCGCAATCCAGAGCATGACCATCACTCTGCGCTACGCCGCCGGAGAAGGCGCGATTGAAGAGATTCAGCGCGTCAGTCGACCAGGCCGCCGGGTGTATTGCAGCGCGTCGGATATGCCGCAGGTAAACGGTGGACTCGGCGTCGTGATGGTTTCGACGTCAAAAGGGCTGATGACAGATCGTCAGGCCCGCTCCGCCGGTGTTGGCGGCGAAGTGGTCTGCCGAGTCTTTTAAACCCGAAACCGAGTCCTGGAGCAGCTTTTATGTCCCGCGTAGCGAAGAATCCGATTAACCTCCCTAGTGGAGTCGAGGTGACACTCGAGGCCACTGCCGTGAGCGTGAAAGGCCCCAAGGGTGAACTCGCACTGAGCCTGCATCCCACGGTAGGGGTAGACCGGACAGATGATGTCCTGCAGGTGAGCGCGCGAAGCGATGCGGCGAGAGCGATGGCAGGAACCTTTCGCTCTTTGATTTCCAACATGGTCACCGGCGTGAGCGCGGGTTTTGAAAAGAAACTCCAGATCATCGGCGTTGGGTATCGCGCCCAGGCCCAGGGCTCGAAACTAAATCTCAGCCTGGGTTTCTCCCACCCGGTGGTTTACGACATGCCCGAAGGTGTCTCAGTAGAGACCCCGACGCAGACAGAAATTGTCCTCACAGGCGCTGATAAACAGCGTGTGGGGCAAGCTGCAGCCGAGATCCGTAGTTTCCGCCCGCCCGAGCCGTACAAAGGCAAGGGGATCCGTTACGCCGGAGAGTATGTGGCTCGTAAACAGGCTAAGAAGACGTAGCAGTTGACAGGAAAAGGTCCTAAGCATGAGCGATAAAAAAACGTCACGACTCCGTCGCGGTACCCGAACCCGAGCGCGCATCGCGCGCGACCGGGAGAACCGAATGTGCGTATTCCGCACACCGCGACATATCTACGTACAGATCATCGATCCGACGGGTGCAAAGGTGCTTGCAAGTGCTTCAACATTGGAGTCCCAGGTAAAGACCGAAGTGAGCAATGGCGGTAATGTCACTGCCGCCAGCGCTGTGGGTAAGCGGATTGCAGAAAAGGCGAAAGCGGCCGGAGTGGAGCGCGTCGCGTTCGATCGCTCCGGTTTCAGATATCACGGCCGGGTGAAGGCCCTGGCGGAGGCCGCACGAGAGGGCGGTCTACAGTTTTAACAGCTGAGGAACAGCGGAAAGTCATATGGCCACAAAAGCAGATCAGATCAGTACTGACGGCGAAGGCTTCATAGAGCAGCTCATAAACGTACGCCGTGTTGCCAAGGTCGTCAAAGGCGGGCGTATTTTTGGCTTCTCGGCATTGACCGTGGTCGGCGACGGCAAAGGTCGGGTCGGCATCGGGCGCGGTAAAGCTCGGGAAGTGCCGGTTGCAGTGCAAAAAGCAATGGATGAAGCCCGCCGCAATATGCGCAAGATCAACCTGAGAAAGGGGACCTTGCACTACGCCACGGTCGGCCGCCACGGGGCAGCCCGGGTCGTTATGCGTCCGGCATCTGAAGGCACCGGGATCATTGCCGGCGGCACGATGCGGGCGATCTTTGAGGCAGCAGGTGTTAAGAACGTTTTGGCCAAGGTCATCGGAACCACCAATCCGGTCAATGTGGCTCGGGCAACGATTGCAGGTCTCGGTGGGGTGCGTAACGCCCGGGAAATCGCAATACGCCGTGGCAAGGCTGTTGAGGAAATTACAGGATAGGAAGGTACAGATGTCAGCTAAACGTATCAGGGTGACTCTGGTGAAGAGTAAGTATGGGCGGGGTGCCAGGCAACTCGCTTGCGTGCATGGTCTCGGACTACGGCGAATGCATCAGACTGTTGAGGTGGAAGATTCGCCCATGGTTCGGGGCATGGTCAATAAGGTTGCCCATCTCGTTCGGGTAGAGGAAAGCTGAAATGCGGTTGAACGAATTAAAGCCAGCCCAGGGCTCACGCCCTGGCGCGAAACGGGTGGGTCGCGGCCCAGGATCAGGATCGGGCAAGACCGCGGGTCGTGGCATGAAGGGTCAAAAATCCCGTTCTGGCGGGTATCACAAGATCGGTTTCGAAGGCGGTCAAATGCCGCTGCAACGGCGTCTGCCAAAACGCGGTTTCCGCTCGCTGGTGCGCCGTCGGGTGGCCGAAGTCCGTCTCCATGAGTTGCAGCAGGTCGAGGCCGGAGATATCGATCTTACTGCGTTAAAGACAGCAGGCATTGTCAGACACGACGCGATTCGGGCCAAGGTCATTGCATCTGGCAGTATCGAACGTGCCGTGGTGCTACGTGGCATCGGGGTGACTCGTGGCGCCAAAGAAGCCATTGAACAAGCCGGAGGCAAGGTCGAGGCCTGAGGTTATGGTAGCTTCTTCGCTCGCAAGCTTAGGTAAGATGACCGAATTGCGCCAGCGCATTCTTTTTGTGCTTGGGGCAATGGTCGTCTTCCGGATGGGCACGCACATTCCTATCCCCGGGGTTGATCCAGCTGCTGTGGCGGCATTATTCGAACAGACTCGCGGCTCGATAGTAGATATCTTTAATATGTTCTCAGGTGGTGCACTTGAGCGTCTTTCGCTGTTCGCTTTGGGCGTAATGCCCTATATTTCGGCATCGATCATTATCCAGATGATGACGTCTGTTATCCCCCAACTGGAAGCGCTGAAAAAAGAAGGGGAGTCAGGCCGCCGCAAGATTACCCAGTACACCCGGTACGGGACCGTGGCCTTAGCGACCTTCCAGGGATTAGGTATTGCGATTGCTATAGAGGGGCAGCAGGCTGCCGGTGGACCCGTGGTTCTGGTCCCAGGATTGGGCTTTAAGATTACCACCGTAGCGACACTGGTGACGGGCACGATGTTTCTGGTGTGGCTCGGCGAACAGATCACCGAGCGGGGCATTGGCAACGGCATCTCGCTTATCATCTTTGGCAGCATTGTCGCCGGCCTACCCTCTGCTGTGGCAGGCACACTTGAATTGGCCCGCACCGGCGCGTTTACTCCGCTGGGCGTCCTGGCGCTGTTTGTCGGCGCGATTGGAGTCACCGCAGTCGTCGTCTTTGTCGAAAGAGGGCAGCGGCGGATTACGGTGAATTACGCGAAACGCCAGCAGGGCCGCCGTATGCTGGCCGGGCAGTCCAGCCACTTACCACTGAAGCTCAATATGGCCGGGGTAATCCCACCGATCTTCGCATCCAGCATTATCCTTTTCCCGGCCAGCCTGGGTAGCTGGTTTGGTCAGAGCGAAGGAATGGGCTGGCTCCGTGATATATCGACTACGCTTTCCCCGGGGCAGCCGATCTACACCCTGGTCTATGCCGGGATGATCATCTTTTTCTGTTTTTTCTATACGGCACTGGTCTTCAATCCCAAAGAGATTGCAGACAACCTCAAAAAGTCAGGTGCTTTCGTGCCCGGAGTTCGCCCTGGTGTTCAGACTGCAGGGTATATCGACAAGGTCGTGTCCCGCCTGACATTGGCCGGTGCAGCTTATCTGACCGTCGTCTGCCTGATACCTGAGTTTATGATTGTGAAATGGAGCGTTCCGTTTTACTTCGGAGGGACTTCGCTGCTGATTATTGTGGTGGTCATGATGGACATGATGTCCCAGATTCAGTCTTATCTTATGTCCAGGCAGTATGAGAGCCTGATGAAGAAGTCATCTCTGGTGGGCGGCATGGGCGGCATGCCCCGCTAGGCGAATACCAGGAGAACACTAATGAAAGTCCGCGCATCCGTTAAGAAAATGTGCCGTAACTGCAAGATCATCCGCAGGAATGGAAGTGTTCGCGTGATCTGTGTTAATCCCAGGCACAAGCAGCGCCAGGGCTGAGTAAAACTAAACACAGCTTTGCAACCAACAGCAAGAGGCAAGAATATTGGCACGTATATCAGGCATTAACCTACCGGCGAACAAGCACGTCGAAATCGCCTTGACCGCGGTTTACGGCATAGGCCGGGTGACAGCGCAGAAGGTCTGTGATCAGGCCGGGGTTGCGCGGAACACCAAGGTGCATGATCTTTCTGAAGATGATGCTGACCGGTTACGCTCACAGGTTGCCTCGATTCCAGTCGAGGGCGACCTGCGGCGAGAAGTATCAATGAATATCAAGCGGTTGATGGACATGGGCAGTTATCGTGGGATGCGACACCGTCGCGGTCTGCCGGTGAGGGGTCAGCGTACCTCAACCAACGCACGCACGCGCAAAGGACCCAAGCGCCCCATTCGGAAATAAGCAGCAGGAACTGATTAATGGCCAAGGCACAGACCAAGAGACGCACCAAAGCAAAAGTTCGCAAGAACGTGCTGGAAGGAGTCGCCCATATCCATGCAACTTTTAACAACACGATCATCACCATTACCGATCGGCACGGCAATGCCCTGGCGTGGGCCACATCCGGTGGCGCAGGATTCCGGGGTAGTCGTAAGAGTACTCCCTTTGCGGCCCAGGTTGCAGCCGAAACAGCAGGGCGCACCGCACAGGAATTTGGAATGAAACAGCTTGATGTCAAGATCAAAGGGCCAGGACCGGGTCGGGATTCATCGGTTCGAGCGCTCAATAACTTGGGTTTCGAGATTAGTTCGATTACTGATGTGACCCCTGTCCCGCATAACGGTTGCCGCCCGCCTAAGCGCCGGCGCGTCTGACGAGAAGAGAAAAGATATGGCCAGATACCGAGGACCAACCTGTAAGCTCGCCCGCCGTGCAGGCACCGATTTGTTCCTGAAGAGTCCCGTTCGGGCGTTGGACTCCAAATGTAAATTCGATCGTCCACCGGGATTCAAAGCAGGCGCACGGCGTCCCCGCGTAACGGTCTACGGGACGCAACTTCGGGAGAAGCAGAAATTGCGGCACATGTACGGGCTCATGGAAAAGCAGTTCCATAGTTATTATCTTGCAGCGGCCCGCAGCAAGGGCTCCACCGGTGAGAAGTTGTTGCAGCTGCTGGAATCACGACTTGACAGTGTGGTCTATCGTATGGGATTCGGCATTACCCGGGCAGAGGCACGTCAGTTGGTGGGCCATAATGCTGTTTTGGTAAACGGGTCGAAAGCGAATATCGCCTCTTACCAGGTCAAGCCGGGTGACGAGATCACTGTACGGGAGCGATGCCGAAGCCAGTTGCGAATCAAATCAGCACTGGAGATTGCCGAACAGTTGGGATTCGTTCCATGGGTTGATGTGGACACGAAAGCTTTCAAAGGTATTTTTAAAGCCATGCCTGATCGTGCCGAGCTGTCCCAGGAGATAGACGAGTCGCTCGTTGTCGCCCTGTATTCCAAGTAAGCAGCATAACCCACGTACGCTACAGTTCCGATCGCTTGATCTTGTTACTGAAACCGAAATACGCCACCTTCCAGAGGTAAGCATTCAATGCCCCAGACCAGAGAAGAATTTCTCAAGCCAACCGTGATCAATGTTGATACGGTCGACGACACTCGCGCCCGCGTCACCCTGGAACCCCTGGAGAGAGGGTTCGGCTACACGTTAGGGAACGCACTGCGCCGGATTCTGTTGTCATCCATGCGTGGTGCTGCAGTCACAGAAGTACGAATTGACGGCATCAGTCATGAGTACTCAGCGGTCCCCGGCGCCCAGGAAGATGTGATTGCGATCCTCCTCAACCTCAAGAATCTTGCCGTGCGGATGCATAACCGGGATGAAGCGGTCCTGCGGGTCTTTAAGAAAGGGCCCGGACCGGTGACTGCGGGAGATATACAACTGGATCATGATGTTGAGGTGGTCAATCCGGATCACCTGCTGGCGAATCTGTCGGCGGACGGTGAGTTGAATATGGAGATTACGGTCAGTACCGGGCGGGGCTATCAGGTAGTTGACCCGGATGCGGATAATGCTGAAACGCGTGGCGTGGGGATATTGCGCCTCGACGCCTCTTATAGCCCCATTCGCAGGGTTTCATACACGGTCGAGAATGCCCGTGTTGAACAACGGACCGATCTGGATAAACTGGTCATGGAGATCGAGACAAATGGCACCATCGATCCCGAAGATGCGGTGCGCCGTGCCGCTACTATTCTGCATGAGCAGATCTCAGTCTTTGTGCGACTGAAAGAATCTGAGCACACCGATGCAGAAATACTCGAGGAGAAGATTGATCCAGTATTGTTACGCTCAGTGGATGACCTGGAGCTGACTGTCCGTTCTGCTAATTGTCTCAAGGCTGAGAATATCTACTATATCGGTGACCTGATCCAACGGACTGAGGTTGAGTTGCTTAAAACACCAAACCTCGGTAAGAAGTCACTAACGGAGATCAAGGACGTGCTTGCAACCCGCGGTCTATCGCTGGGAGTCAAGCTCGAGAACTGGCCGCCCGCGTCCCTGCAACGGGAAAAGCGCGAGAGCCTGCACTGAACCCATTTCGGAGAGACGGTTATGCGTCATCAGAAAACCGGCCGCCAACTTGGCCGTGATTCAAGCCACCGTAAGGCCATGTTCGCGAATATGGCCGTATCGCTGTTCACCCACGAACAGATTCGCACCACCTTGCCCAAGGCAAAGGAACTACGTCGGGTTGCCGAACCACTGATTACCTTGGCGAAGTCCCCTACCGTCGCGAACCGGCGCCTGGCCTATGCGCGTCTGCGCGATCGGGAAGCCGTCAGCAAGCTTTTCGATACCCTGGGACCTCGTTTTCAGGAAAGAGCCGGAGGCTACACGAGGATTCTCAAGTGTGGGTTGCGTTCCGGCGATAATGCGCCAATGGCTTACGTGCAGTTGCTTGACCAGCCGGATTCAGAAGAATCAGACGAATAGTTAGGCTCAAGGCCTGACCGTCGAAAAAGCCCTGCCTGCTGGCGGGGTTTTTTCGGCCAGCGCCAAAAAAGCGTGATCACGGCTCAGGTTAACACTTTGGGCAAGATAGACTTTTGGCTGAGGTCCGACCTTCTATCCAGTGGTATATCTCGGTGGTTTCTTGTGCGCACTGGTTACACCCCACACCGCAGCGCTGGGTTATGCGCTCGACGCTGACGAAACCCCGGTCGAGCCACAGCCTTAACATGCCGCGCACGGCCTGCGCATCGGCTTCAACGTGAAGCGCGATATCCTCCAGGCTGGCGCAACCGCGGCGGATAAGGTAGCCCCGGATCTGTGTCAGCATCATGGCTGTGGTCGGGTCAGTGGCATTCTCGCGTAACAACGGTATTTTGAGGACTAGCCACAGCCTTGTCCCAATGGTTTCGTTGCCCCTGGCGCCTTAGCAGCGCTAACGTGGCAGGGATCGCGAGTAGCACGAAAGCGATCCAGAGTAATGAACGCATCGGGTGGGCGTTGAACGTGGCGGCCTGATAGAAAAATGTGGCAGCGCCATAGGCAATGCCGGTGGTCCAGGCTGCGGTAAACATGGCCCAGGCTGCCCCCGTCTCGCGATACACAGCGCCGATCATGGCGGCACAGGGAAAGTAGAGCAAAATGAAAAGCAGGTAGGCGAAGGCACCGGCACGGCCATCGAAACGTGCCGCCATTGCGCCGAAGACCCTTTCTTCTACCTGCAGGTCGTTTGCGGCGATGGTCGTATCGCCATGGATAGCACCGATACCCAACGGATCCAACAGGGCGCCGGCGAGTCCGGCAAGATTCTCCGGGATAGTGGCGCCAGCCTGCCGAAGGGCGCGACCAAGATCGAAAGGTAAGTCTGCTGTGCTTTTTTCCTCGGGCGCACCCAACGCGCCATACACATGATCCAGCGTGCCGACTACGGCCTCTTTTGCGAGAATTCCGGTAAAAATACCCACTGTCGCTGGCCAGTTCTCTTTTTCCAACCCCATAGGTGAGAACAGCGGAGTCAGAGCGCGGCTAGCGGTCCCCAGCACCGATTCCGATATGGGGCGTTCGCCAAAGGTGCCATCGGTGCCGACGGACTGCAGGACATTTAATACCAGCACCATGGCGATAATGACCCGGCCAGCGCCGCGCACGAAGACGCGTAAGCGGTCCCAGGTTCTCAGGAGCATGCCTCGAAGGGTTGGGAGATGATACGGTGGCAGCTCCATAACAAAGCTCTCAGCGTCACCGGGAAGCAGTGTCTGCCGCAGCGCATAGCCCGTGGCGATAGCGGCGCCAATACCGATCAGGTAGAGCAGAAAGACAATACTCCCTCCTGTTGCTGGAAAAAATGCGGCTGTGAACAGAACGTACACCGGAAGTCGGGCACCGCAGGACATAAAGGGTGACATCAGGGTTGCCAGTCTACGATCAGTGGGGTCTTCTAGGGTTCGGGTCGCCATGACCGCCGGCACGTTGCATCCGAAACCGACGATCAAGGGCACGATTGCTTTGCCAGGAAGGCCGACACGCCGCATGAATCGTTCCATCACGAAAGCGGCCCGCGCGATATAGCCCGAATCTTCAATCGCAGACAAGAACAGATAGAGGCACCCCACAATGGGAATGAAGGTTGCGACTACTTGCAGGCCACCACCTGCACCATTTGCGCAGAGTATGATCAGCCACTCTGGCAGGGCGAGTGTCCTCATCAAGTGAGCCAGGCCATCTACAAAAATCGCACCCGCAAAGCCGTCGAAGAAATCAATGAAGGCGCTACCGATGTGGATTGTGAAGATGAACATCAGATACATGACGAGCAAAAACAACGGTATTCCAGTGAATCGACCCAGCGCCACCCGATCGATGGTGTCAGTCAGTGATCGTCCGAGGCGGTTACGTTGACGTATGGCGGCCCTGCTTAACTCGTGCGCCAGATCGTAACGGGCATCTGCGACATGAAGATCGAGCTCCAGATCTCCCTGGGTTTTCAGTTCTTTTCGTAAACTCTGTGCCAGTTCCAAAGCATCTGTGGGTAGATCTTGGGGTAGGGCTCGTTCTTCGAGCAGGCTGACCCACTGCCAGCGTGCGATCTGCTTATTGTTTTCACTGAGCGCAAGAGTCTCAAGGGCCTGTCCAATGTGGGGGCCGTAATCTACTGCGAGCGGGCCTGGCAGCTGGCGGGCAGCCAGGTGTAAGGCCGTTTTGAGACTTGCCATGCCTTCTCCGGTGACAGCGCAGACCGGGATCACGGGGCAACCGATTTTTTGAGCCAAGGTATCCGTGTCGAGATGAAGTCCGTTTCGCCGGGCCACATCAATCATATTGAGCGCAATAACCTGTGGTATCCCGGTCTCGCGAAGTTGTACCGAGAGATAAAGGTTTCGTTCGAGATTTGAGGCATCCACAACGTTGATAAACACATCAGCTGAAGCGGACAGCAGATAGTTCTTGGCGATCTGTTCGTCCGGTGAGGCCACATCCAGGGAATAGATGCCTGGTAGATCGATGACGCTGATCTTCTCGCCCTGCAGGGTAAGGCGTCCTTCCTTTTTCTCTACCGTGACCCCCGGCCAGTTTCCGGTACGTTGTCGTACACCAGCAAGCGCATTAAAAAGTGTGGTTTTGCCGCAATTGGGGTTCCCCGCAAGCGCTACGGTTAGCACGGTACAAGATTCCCGCCCGCAGCCACAGCAGGTTGGGGCGCGCCGTCGGGGGGCTGGATAATCAGGGTTGCCGCAATATCCGGGCCTATAGCCAGGCGGCCGCCATCGAGACTCAGCACAGCGGCCTGGCCCCGTTTATGCAGGATCGTAAACTCACTGCCTGGGCGCACGCCCAGGGCGAGGAGGTGCTTAATCTGTTCTCTGGGTGCATCAATCCTGCTGATTCTCGCCCGGAGACCAGGGGGGCAGTCGCTGACGGTGGCGTGTGGGGGCATCGGGGAGATTCTGTGTGAAAAATACAAATAGGAATGGTTCGCAGTCGCAAGTATGATGGCGGGATACTGAAGCGTCAATATGCATTAAGGTTTGTGGCCGCGCTAGATTGGATTCGTCATCACTTTATTGATCCCAATCAAACTTAAGAGCGTGCCAGTGGGTCGGCAAGAGGGGATTCGGACGATCAAATGCTAATCGGGGCCACGGCGTACCGTGAAAACCGTGGCCGTTGTATTTTCATGCGGCCAGGCGTGAGAGAGATGCTGATATATTTCCCTTATTGTACGTAAGCTCCCGGGCCGCTTTAGCAGGAATAAACTATGAATGATGCCCCTTGCGTCATAGATCCTGAAACCGGCTTTGTTTCCGGAATTGCGTGCCTGTGTTCCCCACATTGTGATGACCGGCCAGTTGCTGGCGAGATCAGTTTGCTGGTGGTGCACGCCATCAGTTTGCCGCCCGGTGAATTTGGCACCTCAGCTATTCATGACCTTTTTCTCGGATGCCTTGATCCCACGGCACACCCGTACTTCAGGGATATCTCCATGGCGAAGGTATCCACCCACTTTCTGATCGACCGGCTGGGAAAACTGACTCAGTTTGTGCCCGTTACCCGCAGGGCGTGGCACGCAGGTGCCTCCTATTTTGAGGGCCGCGATAAGGTCAATGATTTTTCGGTTGGCATTGAACTTGTCGGCTCGGATGAGTCCGCCTTCACCGATGCACAGTACGATCGCCTCGTTTCGTTAACTAAGGCTTTGCAGTCTGCCTGGCCGGCGATCGACTCAAGCCGTATTGTGGGTCATAGCGATATCTCCCCCGGGCGCAAGACTGATCCAGGCCCTCATTTTGACTGGGCACGGTATCAACGCTTACTGGCGACCTGACAGGGCCAGACCCGCGATAAGGAAAGCAATCACATAGACGATCAGACGGTATGTCACCATGGACCCCGGCGGGATACAGATAAAGGACATGCCGGTCAATCCGCGTTTGCCGATCTCATGGGACAAACGGATGATCTCATAGTCCGTCATCCCCATGGGCTCAGCCAGTTCCCCCAGGATATCTCCAGGCGCTGGCCCAGCTCCGCCCAGGATGTCCATATCGAAGTGCACGTAGACAGCCTCAGTTCCGTCATAGGCATGCCTTAGTTCATTACAGACGCCGTCGATGCCAAGCTCCGTGCGCACTTTCCACATCGGGTAAAAATGCGCCCCTTTATTGAGGTAATCCCGGACAGTTTCAGCCTGTTCTAGCATACCCCGCTCACCGATCTCAACCAGGTTCGAGATAGAGAAGTTAGAGAAACTGCTATAGGTTTTGGCTTTCCAGTTGCCACTGCCGGCGATGCGTTCATCATTCGTCAGGTAATCAAGTGGCCGTGAATCCCAATGAGTATCTGTGCTGATCATGCCTACCTTGCCCGCGCACCTCTCGGCGATTGGTTTGGCGATGGCATATGAACTACAGGGGCTGTTCTGACCAATGACGATTGGAATAGCGTCTGCCTCCAACGCTCGGTTGACGAGCTCTTCAACCGCCGCCTGTGCTCTGAGAATATTCTCAGCAGTAGGATCCATGTTGGACTCTGACGGAATATCGGCGTCACCCATGTCGATGACCCTGAGTTTTTCAAAGATATCCATATCCAACTCTTGGATATATCCGCTGGGGTAGCGCGCCGACTGTTGTCGAACCCGCATCGGGGCAGCAAGCCATTCAGATTTTTCGACTCCCGCATATTTACCACTGGCTCCGGCCACATAGGGCGCACCGATAATCGCGACGTCGGCCCCGGCAATTTCTTCGGCAGTGCGCGCGTAGGGAACCCCCATAAACGTAGGTGTCTGCGCGTTGATCATGGGCAAAGAGGCGCTGTCAATATCCGTATACCGGCCCATACCCTCCCAAGGGAGTTTAGTCATCGCCCCTGTCCTCCAGAGTTCTATTTAATTGTGAATGATTTGTCGTGGTACCTGGTTAACTCTCTCACAGGCACCATCGGTAACGATTGCGGTTTCACCGACACACATACTGAGGCCAGTATGATCATCCAGCAGAATCATATGCAAGAAAAAAACCATTCCGGGCTCGATAATCTGGGGGTTGTTCTGCCAGATCATTGGCCAATCCATCCAGGTCGGCGGATAGCTAATGCCGACAGAATAGCCACAGGCACTGAGCGTAGCATGGGAAAAACCGTGCACCTTCATGATGCGCTCATGGGTTGCGTGGAGACTCCCAACTGTGTTGCCGGACCGTAGAACGTCCTGGCAGGAGTCAAGGGCCTCACAACAGGCTTCATTCATAGCGCGATGGTGTGGGTCGACCACCCCGGTGAGAATGTTGTACATCATGCAGGTATGGTAGTGCCGGTAGGCGGCGGCAGGCTCAAAGACAATTTGATCATCTGGCGCGATCGTTTCGTCACCCGTGTGATATCGACAGAAAACTGCGGCCTCTCCTGCCCCCATAGGCCAACGGCTGGCGGTCGGGTCACCCCCTTTTGCGAGCAGCGTGTTCAGCATTGCGCCGTATATTGTCTTGACCGTCGTACCGGGCCGGGTGTGCTGGATGCTGGTCTGCAGAATATGATTGCAGATCTGCCCCGACTGACGGATATACTCCAGTTCTAATCTGCTCTTAACCAGGCGCACCAGGCGCACGAGATCTGACGCGTCAATCAGTTGGCAAAAACCCTCAAGGGAGTGGTTGACCATCAGGGCACGCTGCCCGGTAAGCCCATAGGCATGGTATTCGATACCAACTCGCTTGTTCGCACATCCGTGATCTTGGAGTATTCGACGCAACTCATCCCCCGGTGAAGCGCCATCCTGGTCAACCCAGATATGAATATCCTTTATGGTAGATGTTTCGCGGGCCTGTATCCGATCTGCAGTCCTGGTCAATAGACTGAGTTGGCCATCGGCTCCCAGGTACAATGCCTGAAACATGGTATAGCCACTGGTGTCATAACCCGTCAGGTAGAACATGCTTTCCTGACGGAACAGCACCAACCCATCCAGACCAGCGGCGTCCATAGCCGCGCGGGTGCGAGACACACGTTCGGCAAATTCCTCTGGTGGAAAATGCAGCATGGAAGGGACTCAGTCGGGGGTATTGGATTCGTTCAACGTTCTGTGATGCATCTCAGGCTGCCAGCGATAGCGGGCTGCTTAGTCAGAAGGTGGCGGGTCGCGTTGCCACAGGACATCGGATTCCCCGGTTGCTTGGTTAAGGCTGCGTGCCATAACAAAAAAGAGATCGGACAGGCGATTGAGGTACTGGAGTGTTATAGCGGACAGGGCGTGCCCATCATCCACAGCAAGGAGAGACCGCTCGGCACGTCTGCAGGTGCTTCGCGCAAGATGGCAGATGGCTGCAGCCCGGGCACCGCCGGGCAAGATAAATTCCTCTAGTGGTGGCAGTGTTTCATTCAGGCCATCCAGCATGGCCTCTACGGTTGTCACGTGTTCAGGGGTCACCAGTGCGTGCCCGGGCAGACTGAGCTCACCGCCTATATTAAAGAGGGTGTGCTGTACCGTCACGAGAAACTCTTCTATTGGCCTGGGTAGCAGTTCGGTCATCAAGAAGCCGATCAGGCTGTTGAGCTCATCGACTTGTCCCATAGCTTCGACCCGGGTGGCGGTTTTGGATACGCGAGTCCCATCCCCAAGGCCAGTTGTGCCCTGATCTCCGGTACGCGTATAGATTTTACTCAGTCGTTTCCCCATTTCGTCATCACGGTCGTTCTTGTTCGTAAATAATAAATCAACCGCGTCTCTGAAAACAGGCAATGGCGCGAAAATCGTTGACATTAGTGTAGGTCGGCCCCGTTACGATTGTGTCACCCAGTTTCTCAAAAAAGACGCCAGCATCATTGCGGGCGAGGTAGGCATGCGGGTCTATTCCCAGTCGGGCGGCTCGAGCGAGGCTGTCGGGCGTAATAATGGCGCCCGCTGCATCACTGGCGCCATCAATGCCGTCGGTATCACAAGCAATAGCAAAAGTGTTTGCTCTGCCGCCAAGCTCGATCGCTAACGCCAGCAGGTACTCCTGGTTGCGCCCGCCTTTTCCCGCCCCCCGAACGGCCACCGTAGTCTCCCCGCCTGAAAGAAACAGGGTATTGCGCCCGTGGGCGCTAGCCGGATGAGATGTATGCAGCAGTTGTGCGTGGATCCGCGCCAGTTCCCGTGCGATTCCTTCCTCACGGTCTCCCCGGTTGATGACATCAAACCCTTGGCTTACCGCCAAGGCACCCGCTGCCGCCAATGCGTCTGCTGCAGTGCCAATGATAGAAAGCGCGGATCGGCTCAGCTGGAGCTCACCCGCAGCTGGGCTCTCGGCTGCATCCGATTGCAACAAAGTACTGATTGTCGGCGATATATTGATCTGATAGCGTGCAAGAACCGCCCGCGCGTGCGCACAGGTTGTTGAATCCCCTGTGGTGGGACCAGATGCGATCGTTGCGGGATCATCACCGGGAACATCTGAAATAACCAGACTTGTGGTCCGGGCCGGGTAGGCCGCCTGGGCTAGTCGCCCGCCTTTGATCGCGGACAGGTGTTTGCGTACGGTATTGATCTCATGAATGGTCGCACCGCACGAAAGCAATTGGCGGGTGATCGCCTGCTTTTCCTTCAGGCAGGTGCCGGGCAGGGGTAAGCTGAGAAGTGCGCTGCCGCCACCTGAGAGCAGGCAGAGCAATAGATCGTCTGATCCTAAACTGTGGGCGAGTGTGAGGATGCGTTGAGCACCGGCTTGCCCGGCGGCATCGGGAATCGGGTGACCAGCTTCAATGATTTCAATATCACGGCACGGACGCTGATAGCCATATGGCACCAGCACCAGGCCCTGAAAGGTTCCCGACCAGACCTGTTCGAACGCCTGCGCCATGGAGGCGCCAGCCTTTCCGGCGCCGACTACCGCTATGCGGCCCTTTGGAGCCGGGGGAAGATAATCCGCAAGGACCTGCGCCGGATCTGCGCGCGCGACCGCTGCGTCGAAAAGAGCGCGTAGCAGTGCCCGTGGAGCCGCATCCGTGAGAGATTGTTCCGTCATCCATATCACCAAAGCGCAGGATAGAACGATCCCTGGGCTTGGGGGATTATGCCTGACCCGAGAATATGCCAGGTCCGCCGAGAGTTACCCTCGCGGGTTATAGCCTGAAGTGGTGTAGCCCTTCGAGCGGACTTGCAACCCGATTGCCTAACAGGGCATTCTTAGGGTTTGCAGGAAATCCAATTAAAGTTTACCAAGGGGAGGGGAGACATGTATCAGTACGAGGCTTACGAGGATCCGATCCAGCGCCCACGCTATACAGGGTTACCGACTTTTATGCGCGCCCCCTACCGGGAAGACTGGCAGGATTTGGATATCGGGCTTGTGGGGGTTCCTTTCGATGGCGGTGTTACCAATCGTCCCGGTGCCCGGCATGGCCCCCGGGAGATTCGAAACCAGTCCAGCCTGATGCGCCGGCGCAATCAGGCGAGTGGTATTGGCCCCCACGATATCTGTACAGTGGCTGATCTGGGTGATGCGTGGGTGCAGTCGCCTTTTCATCTTGAAAAAAGCTTAGATGAGATACAGGCATTTTTTGTCCGTGCCCATGAAGCCGGGGTAACGCCGGTTTCGGCTGGTGGAGATCACTCAATAACCTTGCCGATCCTTCGGGCGATTGCCACTGATGGGCCAGTTGGGCTGGTGCATTTCGATGCCCATTGCGATACCGGAGATGACTACCTGGGTTCCAAGTTCCACCACGGGGCGCCGTTTCGGCGCGCCGTTGAGGAGGGACTGGTCGACCCCAAGCGTACCATCCAGATCGGCATTCGGGGATCATTGAATGAGCTCGACCAGTGGCAATTCAGCCACGACTCGGGCATGCGTGTGATCTACATGGAGGAGTTTTACGAAATGGGCGTCAAGGCCGTTATCGCGGAGATTCACCGGGTGACTGGCAATGGCCGTTCCTATCTGACGTTCGATGTCGATGGATTAGACCCGGCCTATGCCTCGGGCACCGGCACGCCGGAAGTTGGCGGTTTTAGCACTGTGGAGGCGCAACTGATGATTCGCGGTTGCCGTGGGCTTGATCTGGTGGGCGGTGACGTGGTGGAGGTCGCGCCGCCATTTGATCCCAGCGGCAACACAGCACTGGCTGGCGCAACCATGATGTTCGAGATCTTGTGCGTAGTCGCTGACGCGGTTGCCCAGCGTACCCACCGTTAAATCATGACCCGCCGTCGTTAGGGATTGGACGGCATCACAGGCTGGGGTGACAATCAGATGCACTCGGGCAGTCAGATAACACCGACCTTACCCCTCTTTTCAGAATATTTGACCTACCCGGGTCGTTTATCAAATGCCGGAATCTCCGCAGGTATGTGGTGAAAATCCTGTTTATCACAAGTAAAGATCGCCACGGCGGGAGCAAAAATAGAAGGATCATCAAAAGTCCCAACCTTCATGACGATCGAGCCAGGTCTGTTTGGTGTTTCGGAGGCAACGCCGGTTCCACAGTTTTCGCAAAAGTACCGTGTGACGGGGCGTTCAAGATCAGAACGGCGAAACTGTTTCATCTCACCGTGTTCTAGGCGAAAGGCATCAAGCGGGAAGATCATCAATGCTGCCGGATTGCCCCCACTGATGTACTGACACTCCCGGCAGTGGCAGTGAAGCGATGCCTGAGGCTCCCCGTTGATTTCATACCGAACTTGACCGCAGTAACAGCCCCCCTCTATTCTCATCATACGCCTCCCGAAAAGACTCTATGCACAGTCTGTTAACATTAGCATGATTGCCCTGGACGCCGTCGGAGGTTAATTCCCGGGTTTGCTCATTCCGTTGGGCGCTCGCGCACCCACTTGGACCATGATGAGCCTCAAGATCCTGAGTACGGGTTCGACCGGTTGTAAGTCCTGTGCTTATTTACGCTCAGTAAAGGTAAATAAGGCCAGAGCCTGTTAATCGGGTTGGGTTCATCCGCTATCTGATCCCGGGCAGGGCAGCTGCCATAACCGATCGCACCCCCTTCGGCGATCCTCTAGTTTTCGCCCTGGGTAATCTGGCGGGATTCACACTGCGACGTCTTTGTCATTTGTGCTTACACTTTGGCGGTCAACACAGTCTTAAGGGGAAAGACCATGATATTCAGCGATATGGAAATGCAGCGCCGGGTTGAACGGTTGCAAGCGGCCATGAGAGAGCAGGAATTAGATCTCGTCATTATTTCATCCTATCACGGTAATTTGTACTACGCTGGGTTCTGGATGATGCCTATGGGTCGGTTCAATTTCACCGTGGTACCGGCCCAGGGGCCAGTCGCGATCATTGCACCGATCATGGAGCGTGACCGTGTCCCCGCTTATAGCTGGATAAAAGACATGTGTTTCTACAGTGATGCGGGGACTTCATTGTCCGGGTTGGTGCAGGCCAGCAGGGAATGGTTGGTTGAGCGTGACTGTGCGCTCGACAGGGTCGGCATTGAGATGGATGTCATGCCGGTCGGTGTGCTCGAGTCGCTCAAAGTCAGCCTTCCCCGGTCGAACTTCACAGATGTGTCGACCATGCTGATGGAGCACCGAGTGGTGAAATCAAAAGAGGAGATCGATCTGCTGCGCATCAATGGCCAGATTTCGGATGTAGGAACTGAGACGCTCATGGCTGCGGTGGGAGCGGGAAGAACCGAATTGGAGGTTTCAAATGAAGCCCTGGTTGCGATGGACCGGGCATTAGTAGAGCAGTTTCCCGACCTTGAGAGTTTTGGAACCGTCATTTCTATCGCATCCGGACCCAGAAGCGTTATCCCACACGGATTATCTACGGGCAAGAGGTTGGAGCACGGGGAGATTGCGACCTTCAACATACTGTCACAGGTAAATGGTTATTACGTTTCGCTGGAGCGGACTTTATCCATCGGACCAGTTCGGGAGGACGCCAGGAAACCTTTCGAAACTGTGGTCGAAGCTCATGCTCTTGGGATGGCGGCGGTGAAGCCCGGCGTAAGTTGTGGTGAAGTTGCCCGGGTCTGCATCGAGGTTCTTGAGCGGGAGGGATATGATCAGCATCAACTGCATGGGCCTGGGCATTCCTGCGGCATCATGGGTCCATTCTGGGGCCGGGAGGAGAAGGGTGAAATCAGGGCTTATAACGACAGCATCCTTGAACCTGGCATGGTGGTGACTATTGAACCCGCTATCTACCTTCCCGGAGTAGGAGGTTTTCGACACTGTGACGTACTTGCCATCACCGCAGACGGTTATGAATTATTAACGCATTACGACCGGGGCCTGCTGGAGGTTCACTGAGTCGCCGGGTTTCTGGTCGGCACTAACCCGTTTCTTTCAGTAAGTACAGGAGAAGAATATGTTCGTTCGAAGGTTATCTGATGTGGTGGGTACGGAGCGCGACGTCGACTGGGGTAGCGGGCAAAGCCGACGGTTGCTGATCGAAAAGGACAACATGGGTTTTGCCTTTCTGGATACGATTGTCAATGCCGGTACCGATGTTCTGCTGCAATATCGGCATCACCTGGAGTCTGTCTACTGCATTGAGGGCAAAGGGGAGATCATTGACCAGGCCAAAGAAGAAAGTCACACAATAGAACCCGGTACTCTCTACGTTCTGGACAATCACGACCTGCATCGTCTGCGCGCACGTACAGACCTGCGCCTTATCTGCGTGTTTAACCCGCCGATCCAAGGTAATGAACGCCACGATATAACGAGTGACGGTGGCTCAGCCTATTAGCCTCGCGAAAGAGCTGGAGATTTCTGTAATATGGCTGATTCTCGTCTAATGTGTGTTGACATCGGTGTGGGCGCATCGGCAGAACGTGGCTCCGAATTCGGGCAAACTGCTTGGGTGTGGGTATGTGCGTTTGCACTGATAGCGGTAGCCGTGATTACCCGGAAACGTTCTGCTCATTTGCGAATTCCCGCACTGTTGAGCGCACAGGCCGCGTTTTTAGCCATATTTTGCCTACGCGGTAATTGATGTGTACGTAAGTCTAAATCTATAATTTATCCAACCCCGACAAGTTGCGTGTCGGCTTCTGGTGTTTTTATCAACCAAACCTTCGAGGAAGCTTCGATGTCAGATTACACCGCTCCACTGGCCGACCTGCGCTTTGCACTGAAGCAGGCTGGTATGGATGACCTCGCCTCATGGCCGGGTTTTGAGGATGCAAGCCAGGACCTGGTCGATGCTGTGCTGGAGGAAGCGTCCAAGTTTGCCACCCAGGTTTTAGCGCCCATCAATCGGGAGGGTGATCAGGCCGGTCCTATAGTCCGCGATGGTGAGGTCACAACAGCTGCCGGGTGGAAAGAAGCCTATGACCGGTTTACTGAAGGGGGTTGGACGGGTCTGGTGTTGGATCCGAAATACGGGGGCCAGGGATTACCGCAGACTCTGGCGTGCGCAGTCCAGGAGATGTGGGATGCGGCCAATATGGCATTTGGGTTGTGCCCCATGCTCTCCCAGACCGCCGCAGAAGCAATATCACTGAGGGGCAGCGAGTCGCAAAAGGCGCTATTTCTGCCAAACCTGATTTCAGGGAAGTGGACCGGAACCATGAATCTGACCGAACCCCAAGCCGGTTCAGATCTTGCTGCCGTACGCACCCGTGCTGTTGCGACAGAAGAAGGACACTACCGGCTGAGCGGACAGAAGATTTTTATTACCTACGGGGAACATGATCTTGCTGAGAACATCATTCATCTGGTGTTGGCGCGAACCCCCGATGCACCTGCAGGTATCAAGGGTATATCGTTATTTATCGTGCCTAAATTTATTCCGGATGAAAAGGGTAATCCAGGTGAACGCAATGACGTGCGCTGCGTCTCTTTGGAGCACAAGCTGGGCATTCACGGCAGTCCGACGGCGGTATTGTCCTACGGCGACAACGGTGGGGCAGTGGGCTATCTCGTTGGCGAAGAAAATCGAGGCCTGGAATACATGTTCATCATGATGAACCGGGCCCGCCATGCTGTGGGCATCGAGAGCTACGCCATTGCGGAACGGGCGTATCAAAGGGCGTTGCAGTTTTCCCGCGAGCGGGTCCAGGGCCGTGTGGTTGGCGATATCAGCGGAGAGCGTGCCGCGATCGCGCATCACCCGGATGTTCAGCGCATGTTGCTCAGCATGAGAAGTCGCATTGAGGCGATGCGTGCGCTGTCGTTGTATACCGCGGCCGCGGCTGACCGGGCAAGTCATCACCCCGATGTGACAGAGCGCGAGCGGGGACAACGACAGGTAGAAGTGCTGATCCCCGTCGTAAAAGGCTGGAACTCAGAGGTGGGTAACGAGATTACCGGCCTTGCACTGCAGGTGCACGGTGGTATGGGTTACATCGAGGAGACCGGGGCAGCCCAGCATTATCGAGATGCACGCATTACCACGATCTATGAGGGTACGACCGGAATCCAGGCAGCTGATCTGGTGGGACGCAAATTGCTTCGTGATGGCGGACAGATGGTGCAGGAATTAATCGGAACCATGGGTCAAGAACTGGAGTCGATAACAGCTAACGCCAACGGTGCTGTGAAAGAGGTGAGTGTGTCTGCGACGGCTTTGGTAGAAAGTCTGGCACGTACCACGGCAACCCTGCTGGATTGCGCAACGCGGAGCCCTCGCGCGCCTTATTTAAATTCATTCAGTTATCTGATGCTCTGGGGTGTGGCAGCAGGGGGCTGGCAAATGGCAAGGGCGGCTGCCGCAGCGCAGCGCGCGCTTGACACGGGCGAGGGCGATGAGGCGTTTTCCCGCGCCAAGTTGCTCAGTTGTCTGTATTACGCCAGACAGGTATTGCCGCACGGTGAGGCTTATGCCCAGGCGGTGGGAGCACAGGGCCTGCCAGAACAGGATCTGGCTGAACTGGTTTCATAGTCAGGCAAGCTTCAGACCATTGGCCACCGCTCGTTCGGGTTGCGCCAGTATCACTGAGCCGTCTTCGCAGGGGAACCCGGTGACCAGGCATTGTGAGCGGATCGGTCCGATCTGTTTCTCCGGAAAATTGACCACCCCGATCACCTGCATGCCTACCAGGCTTTCGGGTGAGTAGAGGTCAGTGATTTGAGCGCTGGACTTACGGATCCCGATATCGGGCCCGAAGTCTACGTGTAATATGTAGGCTGGCTTACGAGCCTCTTTGAAGATATCTGCCGAGATGATGGTACCGGCACGAAGTTCGACGCGTTCAAAATCGGCCCAACTAATTGAGTCCATGTGAGCTCCTTGATTCTTGGTAAGTGAGTCAGTTAGAGCGCTGGGATAACCCAAGCGTAGCGCGCAGTTGATCCAGGTCTGGATCAAGCGAGGTCCATTGGTGTTGCGGGATGACCTCGTCCAGCCACTCGCCTAACGGCGTAAGCAGCGGATCATTCAGGTGCTGCTGCAACAGGGCGATCACCCTGGGGATATGTTCAAGGTAAACCGGTTTGTCATCGCGTAGCGCGAGCCGACTGAAGATGCCGGCGACTTTGCAGTGACGCTGAGCTCCCAGAGACCGGTACCAGGCGTTGAAGTTATCTACATCCAGTAGCGGCATGGCGGAAAGGTATTGCTGGTGCAACTGCTCGACCAGGGAGGGCGGCAGATCACGACGGGCATCCTCTAGCAGGGAAAGCACGTCATAGGCGATCGGGCCGATCAGGGCATCCTGAAAATCCAGCAGGCCGATCTGTTGAATCGGGGTATTGCCCTGGATTCGCATCAGATTGTCGACATGGAAGTCGCGCAGCACCAGGGTAGTCGCTGGCGGGGGAAGATGGCGCAAGGCATTCTCCCAGATCTCCTGGTAACAGGTTCGCGCGGTGGGATCGACCGGGTTGCCAGTGATCAGGGGTACAAACCAGTCGGGAAGCAATAGCGCCTCAGCCATCAGTGTGGCCAGATCATACGATGGCAGCGCGATGGTGCTGGCCTGGGGGTTCTGATGAATCTGTACCAGTAGATCAACTGCGGGACTATAAAGGTGGGTCGCATCTTCACCCGTATTGAGCAAAGCGGTGAATGTGTCATTACCAAAATCCTCGACCAGCGCAAAGCCGTTAACGGTATCGGTGTGTCCTATCTTTGGTGCTCGCAGGCCCAGCCCGGTGAGATGTCTGGCGACACGCAAGTAAGCCTCGATGTTTTCACTTTCTGGCGGTGCATCCATCAAAAGCCAGTGTTTGCCTGAGCCAGTCAGCCTGAAATAGCGGCGAAAAGAAGCATCCGGGCGCAATGGGTCCAGGTCCGCGTCGGCAAAGCCGGCCTGCGAAAGGAACTCGCGGCGCAACGCCTCTCGGTGGAAGAGCGGGTCAGTCAAGCAGGACACTCCAGGCCTGTTCTGGCGGTATGCACAGCCTTAGAAGATACCATGCAGGCACCACCGGCCGCTGTCGAGATCACGGAATACCCAGACTTTCAGAGCGCCGGTTGCGGCCTGGTAGTAATCGCGGCGTACCGGTTGGTTATCCCACCAGCCACTGCAAATGCGCTCACGCTGGCGCTCCAGCTGCAACTGCTGACCACCCAGGTTCAGCAGATACCGGCGTACCTGGACAGGGCGGGGTTTTTGAAGCAGCCACAATGGGCGTTGCGCAGTGTGCGGTATAGGCCCTGATTCTCCCGGAACACAGCAGACCCAGGCTTGCTCGGGTCGGTGATCTGCCTGTATGCGAATGCCCTGTACCGCTTTGAGGCCGAGCCGGTTCTGCAGGCACTCGACCAGCACGTTACCGTCATTGGCATCGTCAGGGGTTGCTGAAAAAAGATCCTCACTGGAGGATGTTTCTGGGGCAAAGCGGTGCACCTGTAGCGCAAGGTTGGTAATCGGCGCATCGGTTTGCCGATTCTCAAATGCCAGTTGCGAAAGACGTAACAGGTGGCAGGCCTCTCGATGGGGCTTGGCCAGTTGCACTGGGATGTTCTGTGCCGGGCCACGTTCGCTGCCCAGTTGCCACTGTAACTGTTCAGCCAGGATACGATGCTGGTGCAGATAGGTCTGTAGCTGTTCCAGTAGATGCACCATGAAAGGCCGTAACCGTGCTGTATCAGTGCCCTCTCCATCCAGTACAGTGCGCTGTATAAATGCGGGTGGGGGCATAAAAATGGCCCAGGGATCCGGGGCTTGTCCCAGCAGTCGGTCCAGCCGGGTTAACAATTTTGGCCCCAGGCGTCGTGCCAGGCCATCCCGCGGCAGACGCAACAGATCTCCTATAGTACGGATACCAAGTTGTACCAGTAAGCGGTGCGGCTTCGATTCCGTTATCAGCGCCTGGGCTGGCAGGTCGTGCATTGCGGCACGGATTTTGTCTTTGGTGGTGACACACAACATCTTCCCTGCGCGCGCAGATAGGATTGCACTGGCGGGTGTTGGCGTCAGGCTGACACAGGCTGCCAGTGTCATGTGGGTGATCCAACAGCGGACCTGTTCTGCCAGTGAGGATATTCCACCGTAAAGTCGCACACTGGCGGCGATATCCAACAACAGGCCGTCTTCGAGTACTGCAACAGCGGGGGTCCAACGCCTTGCGGCTACCGCGAGACGTTCCAGATATACGCTTTCTGCTGCTCTATCCTGGACTACAACTTGCAAGGCGGGATTCAGGGTGTGGGCTGCAGCCAGCGACATGCCCGCATATATACCGTTTTGTTTTGCCTGTGGGTTTGGCGTTACAACCTGTTGTGCCTGAGCCTGTTGTGTATAGACGGCAGTAGGTTGTTCATCGTAATAACCCAGAGATTCCAGCGGCAGATAGGGCAGGTGTATGGCAAGCCACAGGTTATCAGGCCGCGCTGATGGGTTAGTGGTGAGCGGCACTGGCGATGAGTCTGGCGCCGGGGATGGTTTACAGTGAGAGCCTTGCTGGAGGCGGGCAGATTTTTGCCGGTGTGCTTGCGTCACGAGTCTGACCCAGTGATTGCGTCAGAGTCAGCCGGGCGCTGTATCGTTAGTCCCTGGTACAACGGCCCACCCCGACACTTGATCAGATCGATTTCCAGACCACAGGCAGTACTTCGGCAGTACAGCCTCAACGCTGCCATGCTGTGGGAGTCTGCAGCGGTATGATTCTGAAAGCAGATGCCCAGTGTGCCACCATGCTCAGCGGCAAGCTGCAGCCGCCGCGTGGCAGTGCGGTGTAGAGCATTCGGCCAGCACAGTACAGCACTGCAGGCACGCGAGCGCAGTGATTGTTCTGTTGACCACAGGGTATCGCCCCGGTCAGTGGGGCGCACCAGTAGTATTTTCGATAGGTCCAGACCGCCCTGACTTAGCCCGAGCGGGTAAGGAAGAGTTGGTGGGGTAACCCAGGCCTGCCAGGAGCGTTGGGGTGCCAGTGCTGCCAGTGCTGGCAGTACCAGCCACAGCGGGCTGTATGTTACATCTTTCACCAGAATTTCTGTCAGTGCACCCAGCGGCCAGCCGCCATTAGGCAGGTGATGATCAAGGATGGCAAAACCGGTTGTGAGGGCAAGCCCCGGTGCGGATATTTTTTTTTGACCGCGCCAGATATCCTGCCGCTGCAGGCAGGATTCCAGGCTCACAACAGCGGGTCGTTGCGTATCACACCCACGCCGATGCCTTCGATCACCAGGGACTGCTGGCGCAGGTCAATCCGCACAGGCTCGAAGTCGGGATTTTTCGGCAGCAGAGTGATGACGTTGCCACGACGACGGAACTGCTTGACGGTAACTTCATCTTCTAGCCGGGCGACTACGATTTGGCCATTAGTGGCCTCGCAGGTGCGGTGCACGGCCAGCAGGTCACGGTTGAGAATGCCGGCGTCGCGCATGCTGGTGCCACGCACCCGCAGCAGATAGTGAGCGCGGGGGCTGAACAGTCTGGGTGGCAGGGGGTAGTGGTCTTCGATATGTTCGGCAGCCAGGATTGGACTGCCGGCAGCCACTTCACCAATAACAGGCACACCGGACGGCGCCAGCAGCCGGATACCGCGTGATGCGCCTGATTGCAGCTCGATGGCACCCTTGCGGGCCAGTGCCCGCAGGTGCTCCTCAGCCGCATTGGCCGAACGAAACCCCAACTGCCTGGCGATCTCGGCACGAGTGGGGGGCATACCGGTGGTATCGACAAATGCCCGTATGCACTCAAGCACCTGAAGTTGCCGTGCCGTGAGGGGTCGATTCATCACAGTGCCCCGGGGTCGGTCAGTTCTGGCAGGGTTTCTTTCATATACTGTATATATATACAGTTATTGAGAGAGCCTGTCCAGTCTCGCCCTGGATTAATCTCCGGTCAGCCATGCCCCACGGGGCTCAGAAAAACAGGAGGAGCGACGAAGGTCATCGGAAAACAAACGTGAGTATCATGGCATCCAGGTCGGCTCGGCAGTTTAATCACGGGCACAGGCTCGTTTAAACTCAGGGGCGAAGCACAACTGAGAAGCAAACATGAGTGAGACCGGTCGGATACTGACGGTAGTCCATCAGGCGACATCGACTCCCGGGTTAGTTGGTGAGGCGCTGGTACAGCGGGGTTATTGCCTCGACCAGTGTTGCCCATGCTTGGATGGCATACTGCCCCGTGACCTTTCGGGCTACACCGCAGTGGTGATTTTCGGGGGCCCCCAGAGTGCCACGGATGACCATGATCCGGGAATTCGCGCGGAGCTCGATTGGCTGTCTTCCACGGTTCTGCCCAGTGGAATCCCCATGTTGGGAATTTGTCTGGGCGCACAGGAGTTGGCACGAACATTAGGCGCTAAAGTGGGGCCCCGCGGCGATGGCGTGGTGGAGATTGGGTACTGGGAGGTGTCACCAACTGAACAGGGTTTGGGCTTTTTGCCTGAACCCACCACTTTTTACCAGTGGCACTCGGAGACATTTGAAATCCCACCAGGCGCCGTTCACCTCGCCGGAAACGACACTTTCGCCGGACAGGCCTTCTCTTATGGCGGGTGCGCTTTCGGCATCGAATTTCATCCCGAGATCACTCGGGATATGATCAACCATTGGTGCACTTCAGAGCGGGGACAACCCAAACTTACACTTTGCGGCGCGCAGTCACATGAACAGCAGTTGGGCCACCATGCGCGCTATGCCTCAGGCGCCCGCCAATGGCTGGATCACTTTCTTGACCGTATTTTCTTGCCCCAAGAAAGTGCCCAGACCTCTTCGGCGGGCCGGGCAACGACCCGAGCATAACGGGTATTCTTTTGCAGAACCGGTCGATACCGGTTAAGGCGGGTCTCAGCCCGTCTTCAGATAGGGCGATCGAATCAGATCAGGGTGCTTTTCCCAGCACCAGCAAGACGATCGCGCCGCTGAGCAGGATTACCCCGGTAATTTCCGTACGGCTGACTTTCTCTCGAAAAAGGAACACCGAAACCAGGAAGGTAAATACCAGTTCGATTTGCCCCAGGGCGCGTATATAGGCGGCGTGTGTCAGGGCAAAGGCGATAAACCAGCAGACCGAGGCGGCCCAACCGGCGAATCCTACCCCAAGACAGGTAGGCCAATGTCTCGTGGTCTGGCTGATCTGCCCAGGCTGAAAGAGGCGTAGCCACGCTAGCAGTACCAGGCTCTGGACCGCCAGGGCGACCGCCAGGGCATAGGCCGAGCGTAACAGTAATCCGCCCTGGTCAAGAGAGAGCACGGCACCGCGAAACATCACCGAAGAAAGCCCCAGTGCCAGGCCACAAGCGAGGCCGATCAGGGTAGTCTTTTGGCCCAGGCTACCCGCCAGTCGCGCCCAAGAGAGATGGGATTTGCCCATGACCATTACCATGACGCCACAAAACGCAATCAGAATCGCGATCAGGGCGCGTCCGGAAACGCTCTCCCCTAGCAGTAGCGCCTCCAGTATTACGACCTGGACCACCTCAGTTTTAGAAAGCGCGGTACCGACCGTAAAGTTGGTTAACGAAAAAAGCCACATCAGTAAAAAGGTGAAAATGATCTGAGCAAGCGATCCTCCCACTATCCAGGCGAAAAAGACCTTATTAACGTCGGGTAGCGGCAGTTGAAAAAACAAAGCGAGAAACGCAACCCACAGCAATGCAAATGGCAGAGCGTATAGAAAACGCACGGCCGCGGCGCCCAGATCTGTCAGTTCCGACTTCAGGTGGCGCTGAGCTGCCGAGCGCAGGTTCTGAAAAAACGCAGCGGCGATGGTAAAGGGGATCCAGAGCATGGAAGTGTTATCTGCCGGGCGAAGATCTATTCGTTAATGTTGCGTGGATTGAGCGTTCGCACCAACGTGTGGAGTGGGGGGTGTGGTGGCTTAATCAGAAACTGAGCGGTTGGTACTTATACCTCGTTATACTCGAAGGTGGGGAGCGAGCGTCCACAAAAAGATCAATCTTAACCCTTTCCAGGAAGGGCTCAAAAAGGCGCGCTGCCTGTTTCCTCCCTTTTATTATTACGAGGCAAAATATGGGTCTCTTGCCCAAACCACCTACCCCTGACTGATGATTGCCCATCCTGCCATACGGGCTCATGTGGCTATGCTGCTGTTCTCGGGCGTGGTCGCGGGTTCATTCAGCCTTGGTCATGGCATTGCCAATGAAATTAGCCCCGCGGCGTTGACGGCGATGCGCTTTATGCTTGCCGCGGTAATTATGGCTGCATGGGTATGGCGCACTCGCGGGCTTTCTCGCCGTGATCTTCAGGCGCCGTGGCGCTACCTGGTCCTGGGGGGCTTAATGGGAGCGTATTTTGTTCTCATGTTTGAAGGCTTGAAAACGGCGCCGGCGGTATCTACCTCGGCCGTATTCACGCTGACCCCGGCCTTAAGTGCCGTTTTCGGCTATGTATTGCTGTCCCAGTTTGTGACGTCTCGAATTATGGCGGCGCTGAGCATCGGCTGTATCGGGGCCGTTTGGGTGATCTTCCGGGCAGATTTTGATGCACTTCTCGCCCTGCAGATAGGGCGCGGGGAGGGAATCTATTTTCTGGGCTGTGTAGCCCACGCGTTCTATACGCCCTTAGTCCGTAAGCTCAACCGTGGTCAGTCGCCGGTCGCATTCACCTTCGGCACAATCGTCGGCGCGATGCTATTGCTGTTGCTGTATGGTGGGGGTGATCTCGCGACAACCGACTATGCCGCCTTACGACCGATCGTGTGGGTAACGTTGATCTACCTCGCGGTATTTGCCAGTGCTGGATCGTTTTTTCTGGTCCAGTATTCGACGCTCCACTTACCATCAGCGAAGGTGATGGCGTATACCTATCTTACGCCGAGTTGGGTGATCCTGTGGGAAGGGGCGCTGGGAAAAGCGCTGCCGACGCCGGGTGTGTGGGTAGGTGTCGTTGCAACCATACTGGCCCTGACACTGCTTTTGCGTGATGAGTCTGCGCAATGACATGGGCGGGCGTTAACCAGATTCACATCTGTTCGGTCATGACCGAGTATTACCAACCGTCTATTTAGCCGATAAGGAGTGAGTTAGCCTATGCCTCGTTCAGTCAGGTTCCGATTTCTGGAGCAATCATGGCTGCCGTTATTATTGCTTATTACGTTGGGGTTGCTATGGGGTGGGGTGACCAACGTGGCGCGTTTCGTGGGGTTTTCCGGAATCCCCCCATTTGCGTATGCATTCTGGACAGTGGCAATCGGAGCAGGGTTGCTGACGCTGGTGAATATCGTTCGCAGGCAACGATTTCCGTTCTCGCACCGGCACCTGGGTTATTACCTGGTGGTCGGTACATTGAGTTCCGGGATGCCAACGGCGAACATGTTTTTGTGTTTGAACTACATCAGTGTGGGCGCGATGTCACTCGCGTTGACGATGGTGCCATTGGCGACTTACCTGCTGTCATTTCTGGCGGGCATTGAGAAAACTAATCGAAAGCGTGCATCCGGTATTGCGTTGGGGTTATTGGGTGCTTTGCTGGTCATCATCCCGGACAACGGCCTCCCCGCGGATCAACCGGTGGGGTGGTTTGTGCTGGCCTTTCTTTCACCACTGGGCTATGCCTCAGGGAATGTTTTTACCGCCAAATTTCGCCCGCAAGATGTAGATTCACTGGTCGGGGCTAACGGGATGCTGGTGTCGTCAGCTCTGCTGCTGCTGTTGCTGACGTTAGTGACTGATCAGTGGTATCTGCTGTGGACTGAGTCACCGTGGGTAGACGGGCTGATAACCTTGCATGGCGCCGTGTCTGCCGTGGGCTTTACCTTGTTCTTTACTTTGGTACGAATCGCCGGGCCAGTTTATTTCAGCCAGGTCGCCTATCTGGTCACATTTTTCGGTATTGGCATCGCGTTAGTGGTTTTTGGCGAGCGCTACAGCCTGTGGCACTGGGTGGCGCTGGTTGTCACCGTCTTTGGCGTGTGGCTGGTGAATAGCGCACAACGCCGGGCGGTGCTGGGTACACCCCGACCTTGACAGTATGGCAGCCCTTCATAATGAAGGTGTCGTATCAGAGAGTTTGCGGGTCACGGCCTGTATTCCCTCAAGGGCTAGATTCTGCACCTCGTGATAACGGGGTTTATCCGGGTAGATCGCATGCACCGGCCGTTTGAGCCTTGGAGCTTCATCTACCAGGTGCAAGCAGCCTTGGCTCAAGAGAATACCAGGGCGCACCATGACTGACAGGCATTATGTCTGTGATACAGACAAGATCGACGAAGAAGATCTCCTTCGATTTGATTATGAAGATCAAACCTTCTGCATCTATCACACACCCGAGGGATTTTTTGCAACCGACGGCTATTGCACTCACGAAGAACAGCATCTTGAAGGGGGCATCGTGATCGACAACGTGATTGAATGCCCCCTGCACCAGGGTCGTTTCGATGTGCGTACTGGCAAAGCTCTGTCGGCGCCTGCCTGTATTGATCTGAAGACCTATCCGGTCACTATCGAAAATAATAAGATCTATATTTCACTGGCCAATAAAATATGAGGCGAAATATTTTCTTGCCTTTTCATACTGGAGGTTGTGATGCCTGAATCAATCGTTACCGCAGGATCTGTTTCTGAAGCGGAGTGGGCGCTTCGCCAGGAACTCGCAGCCTGCTATCGCCTGTTTGTTAAATACGGATGGACCGATCTGATTTTCACGCACCTAAGTGCCCGGGTTCCCGGTTGCTCAGATCAGTATCTGATTAATCCTTTTGGGTTACTCTTTGGGGAAATCACGGCTTCGAACCTGATCAAGGTCGATTTTGCGGGTAATGTGGTATCTGGAGACTACCCTTACAATGATGCAGGCCACGCAATTCACTCTGCCGTCCTGCGATCTCGGCCTGATATTAACGTGGCCCTGCATTCGCACACCCGTGCCGGGACCGCTGTCTCCTGTATGCAGTGTGGTTTGCTCCCTTTAAGCCAGCAGGCCAACGAGATTGGCAATCTGGTCTGCTACCACCGCTACGATCTGGCGACGGATAACGAACAGGAATGCAAAAACCTGGGGGAAGATCTGGCCGATAAATGGGCCATGATCATGCACAACCATGGCCTGCTGGCTGCCGGCCGTACCATGGCTGAAGCGTTCTATCTTTTATATACCCTTGAAAGCGCCTGCAAGATTCAGGTTGATGTGATGGCATCTGGGGCTGAGCAGATTATTCCTGACAAGAAGGCAATAGCCAGCGTTGAGAAATCCGGGCTCGTCGGAAAAGCTGAAAAAGCGCGCACGCCAGATAACTACCTGGATCGCAACTGGCAGGCTCTGATCCGTATGCTGGATCGCGAAGACCCCTCCTACCGTGAATAAGATCGGGGCCTCGACGCAGCCTTTAACCTCAGCAGGATGCTCACTAATTTGCAGAACTGGGGCCCCGCTCCGGGCAGTCGATTAATCAGTGATCTGAATCTCGGGGGCTAATACCCACACTCGTACCTCTGTATCTCTTGGGCCGCATCAAAAGGCGCTATATCGACTTAATATTCGTGCAGTATTACTTTTAGTGAGGTATTGTGGTAAAACCAAGCCATAGATGAGAAGTGTTTCGTTATATAAAGAAAGCGTTTCAGTTGTGAATCGAGGCTAGAGTCACTTATATTCATATTTTATAGTGCCTATCGAGTCTTTTTTCTCAGCCCATTGCCTGTTATAGGCCCGCAACGACGCACCTGATTTTGTTAATCTCGCTATAGGCGCCCCAAGCAGGCGCTTCACCAACCCCTCTGGAGGAAGTAAGAGTTATGTACGATAGACAAAAGTCCGAAATTGATCGCCTGCAGGATCAGGTAGTCAAAGGCAAGATGAGCCGACGGGAATTTCTCTCCCGCATTTCTGCGATGGGACTGGGTGCCATGGCGCCCGGCCTGTACATGCAAAGCGCAATGGCAGCGCCAAAGCAGGGCGGACGTTTTCGCCAGGGTGTGACCGGCGGCGCCACCAGCGACGTGCTGGATCCAGGGCAGATTCTGGATCACTACATGATGAATGTGCAATTTGCTCAACTTCGCAATAACCTGACCGAGGTCGCCCCCTCCGGCGATCTGGTTCCCGAACTCGCGGAGAGTTGGGAAGGCAGCAACGGCGCCAAAACATGGAACTTTAAGGTTCGCCAGGGTGTCGAATTCCACAATGGCAAATCACTCACCTCTGAAGACGTGGTGGATTCGCTGAACCACCATCTGGGCGAAGACTCCAAGTCTGCAGCCAAGGGTCAGTTGGGCGCGGTGACCTCAGTAAAAGCAGATGGCAAGTACGGCGTAGTGGTGGAGTTGTCAGGTGGAGATGCGGACTTTCCGTTCATCCTGACTGATTATCACCTGCTGATTTGCCCCTCTAACGGAGATGGCACGATCGACTGGCAATCCGGAGTTGGCACTGCTGGCTACACCCTGGTTGAGCATGAGCCGGGCGTTCGCACGTTAACCAAGGCCAGCCCCAATTACTGGAAGCCAAACCGGCGTTTCTTTGATGAAGTAGAAACCCTGCAGATCGCCGACTCGGCTGCCCGGGAGAATGCCCTGCGTACCGGTGAGATCGACGCAATGAACAACGTGGCCCCCAAGACCGCTGATCTGCTCAAGCGTCAGTCGGGCATCGTGGTAGATGTGACCAAGGGTAACAAGCAGGTTACCCTGCCGATGCTGACCAACATTGCGCCGTTCGATAACAACGATGTGCGTACCGCGATTAAGTATATTGTCGACCGTGAGCAATGGCTCAAAGTGGTCGCTCGAGGGTACGGTGAGCTGGGTAACGATAATCCCATTGGTCCGGCCAACGTTTATCGAGCCACCACCGATGAATTGCCCCAGCGTGGCTACGATCCGGACAAGGCCAAGTATCACTTGAAGAAAGCCGGTTTCGACAGTCTCAACGTCAAGTTCCACGCAGCAGAAACCGGATTTGGTGGATCAATCGACGCTGGCCAGCTGATGGCCGAGACCGCACGCCCAGCCGGCATCAATATTGAAGTCGTGCGTGAACCGGATGATGGTTACTGGTCGAACGTGTGGATGAAAAAGCCATTTAGCGCTTGCTACTGGTCGGGTCGTCCCACCGAGAACATGATGTTCTCCACTGTTTACTGGGGAGAAGCGGCCTGGAATGATACCTACTGGAAAAACGCCCAGTTTGATGATCTGCTGCTGCAGGGGCGTATCGAGACAGATGCCACCAAGCGTCGTGCGATCTACGTAGAGATGCAACAGATCGTACACAGCGACGGTGGTACGGTGTTGCCGCTTTTCCTGCAGGATATCTTTGCCACTAACGACAAAATCCGTCATCCTGATGTGATCGGGGGCAACTGGGAACTTGACGGCATGAAAGCCGTAGAACGTTGGTGGTTTGCCTGATTAACGCAGTGCCTAAGTAGCAAAATCAGCCTGGTGGGGCCGGCGCGGCCCCACCAGGTTTTTTTTGCCTCAATAAAACCGGGGCACGCAGAAAGATGCGGAAAAACGAATGTGGTCGGAAAGGGGTCTGATGGCGACCGCTCGATCCGTGATGCCCCGGTCTTGGCCGCTTCATTGGCAGCGCGTTTGCGTGTTGGCCGAACTCGGTTAAATTACACGAACACAAAGTGGGAATCCGGGCTTCCAAGCTTTTGTATCAAGGAAGATCGAATCCATAAGAGGTGCAACCAGGAGATGGGGTGTCTTCGTTAGCTAAAGTCATACTGCAGCGTTTAGGTTTGGGATTACTGACACTGTTTGTCGTCTCGCTGATTATTGCCTTCGTTGTGGAACTGCTTCCCGGGGATATTACGCAGGCGCTCCTGGGCCAATCTGCTACACCTGAGACGGTTGCAGCCTTTCGGGCAGAGATTGGACTGGATCGCCCGGCCCACATCCGGTACCTGGAATGGCTCAAGGGGATGCTGACAGGGGATATGGGGAAATCCCTGGCCAGTAAACGCGACATCACGGAGTTTGTCGGAACCCGGCTTTCCAACACGTTGTTCCTGGGCGGGGTTGCGGCTGCCATCGCGGTGCCTTTTGCGTTATTCCTGGGTCTGCTCGCAGCGCTTTACCGCAACAGCATTTACGATCGGATTGTGAACCTGACAACGTTAACGTCGATATCGTTTCCAGAGTTCTTTGTGGCTTATATATTGATCCTCTTTTTGTCGGTCAAGAGCGGGATTTTTCCGGGCATCTCTAATGTCAGCACCGATCTTGCCTTTAGTGACAAGCTTTTTCGGACAATTTTGCCGGCCCTGACCTTAACCTTGGTCGTATTGGCCCATATGTTAAGGATGACGCGTGCTGCGATCATTAATCTGCTTTCTAGCCCTTATATCGAAATGGCGCACCTCAAAGGGACTCAGCCTTTCCGGGTGATTGTGCGCCACGCGTTACCTAACGCCTGGGGTCCCATTGTCAATGTCATTGCGCTGAACCTGGCATACCTCGTGGTCGGCGTTGTCGTCGTCGAAGTGGTCTTTGTCTACCCCGGGTTGGGGCAACTGCTGGTCGATAGTGTCTCCAAGCGGGATCTGCCAGTCGTACAAGCTTGCGCCATGATTTTTGCAGCCGTTTATATCCTGCTCAACCTGGTGGCAGATATCGTGGCGATTGTCTCCAATCCACGACTGCTACATCCACGCTAGAGAAAGGGCGAAATGATCAGACTCTTTCTTTCGGCCCCGTTCAGCGCAAAGGTAGGCCTTGTGGCTATTTCGGGGTACGTGCTGGTCGCTTTGCTGGCACCTTGGATCGCGCCTTACAAGGAGACGGCGATTGTGGGCGCCTCTTATGAGTTATGGTCGGATCAGTTTATGTTGGGCACCGATAATATCGGTCGCGATATGTTGACGCGATTGATTTATGGTGCGCGCAACACCATCGGGATTGCATTTGCTACCGTCGTGTTAGCTTTCCTTATCGGCGGCATCACCGGGATGCTGGCAGCGATTCTAGGTGGCTGGTACGACATGTTGATCAGCCGGGTTGTCGACATCCTGATGGCCATACCCTCACTGATTTTTGCCTTACTGCTGTTGACCATTTTTGGCACGTCGATTCCATCACTGGTGATGATCATCGCCCTGCTGGACAGTACCCGGGTATTTCGAATTGCCCGATCCGCAGCCATGAATGTTGTAGTAATGGAGTTCGTTGAGGCAGCCCGGCTTCGTGGGGAAGGGATGGGATGGGTCATCCGCAAGGAGGTGTTGCCCAATATCACCGCTCCGTTGTTGGCAGAATTCGGGTTGCGTTTTTGCTTTGTGTTTCTCTTTATCGCGGCCCTCAGTTTTCTGGGGTTGGGAATCCAGCCACCGACAGCAGATTGGGGTTCCATGGTCCGCGAGAATGCGACCCTGATCAACTACAACGACATCACGCCTTTGTTGCCAGCGGCAGCGATTGCGGGCCTCACTGTCGCCGTGAATTTTGTCGTTGACTGGATGCTGCATCTATCCAGCGGATTGCGCAGCGATCAGCCCTGAACATAAGCCGAGGTTTCGTGAAAGACCAAGAGCACCCCCACGAACACGATCATACCGAGCCACCGGGTGATCTTGAATTGAAGGTTAAGGCGTTGGAGTCATTGCTGGTGGAGAAAGGGCTGGTGGTGCCAGCGGCCCTTGATGTGTTGATCGAGACCTACGAGCATAAAGTCGGTCCACGCAATGGGGCGCAGGTGGTGGCAAAAGCCTGGGCGCAGCCTGAGTTCAAAGAGTGGCTGCTGGAGGATGGCACGGCAGCAATTGCCTCCCTGGGCTACACCGGCCGCCAGGGAGAACACATACAGGTAGTAGAGAATACCCCTATGGTGCACAACCTGGTCGTCTGTACGTTGTGCTCATGTTACCCCTGGCCGGTACTGGGTCTTCCACCGGTCTGGTATAAATCAGCGCCCTATCGCTCCAGAGCGGTAAGCGATCCGCGGGGCGTATTGGATGAGTTCGGCACGATCCTGGATGACCATGTTCAGATCCGGGTCTGGGATTCCACGTCAGAGATGCGTTATCTGGTACTCCCCCAGCAGCCGTCAGAAACCCAGGGGTGGCCTGAGGAGACGCTGGCGGGCCTGGTAACGCGTAATGCCATGATCGGGGTCGAAAAAATACCCCCACCGAAGGCGCAGGGGGCACCATGACGGGCGGTCACGACCTGGGCGGAAAGCCGGGTTTGGGGCCGATTTGCCCGGAGCCTGAATCACACGAGCCAGTGTTTCATGCGGACTGGGAAAAACGGGTATTCGCTATGACACTGGCCTGCGGGTTCCTGGGTCGTTGGAATCTGGATGAATCCCGTCATGCCCGCGAACGCCAGCGACCCGAGGATTACCTGCGTCAGAGTTACTATGAAAACTGGTTAGCAGGACTGCAGACGTTGTTGGCCGAGAAGGGGCTGGTGTCGTTGCGGGAGTTGGAAACGGGAACGGCTGTGGGGAAGCCGGCTGAAATTGCGGCGGCACTATCGGCGCAGGCGGTGCCCCAGGTTCTTTCCCGTGGGGCCCCGGTCGATATGGTGATCGAGCAAGAGGCATGTTTCTCTCCAGGAGATCTGGTGCGAGTACGAAGGGAGTCGACCGGCGGCCACACCCGAGTGCCGGCCTATCTGCGCGGTCGGGAGGGCATCATCCAGCATCATCATGGTGCTCATGTATTCGCTGATCAGCATGCGCGCGGGCAACGCGAAGGGCAGCATCTTTACAATGTTGCCTTCTCCTCAACCAGGATCTGGACTGACGAGGAGAACCCCGTTACCGACTTCATGGTGAGGGTAGATTTGTGGGAACCCCAACTGGCGCCGCTGTGAGCTTGCAGGGAATCCCACAACCTGCCGAACTCGCGGGCTTGCCGGTCGATACCGAAGGGCCAGTGTTCGCTAAACCGTGGGAGGCACAGGTATTTGCCATCGTGATCGAGTTACACCGG
Organism: Acidiferrobacteraceae bacterium; assembly: GCA_002726415.1. Lineage (GTDB taxonomy): Bacteria > Pseudomonadota > Gammaproteobacteria > Arenicellales > UBA868 > UBA868. Next base: position 43,034 of record PBSU01000048.1, read on the forward strand.
CAGGGTCTTTTCTCCTGGGCGGAGTGGACTGAACGCCTATCCACCCAGATCGCTCTGGTGCGTGAGCGGGGTGAGGCAGACCTGGGAGATACCTACTATCAGCACTGGCTGACAACTCTTGAGCTGATGCTCTACGATAAAAATGTGATGCAGGATGTTGAGGTACGTCAGTATGCGGTCCGGTGGCGTCAGGCCTACCTCAACACACCCCATGGCAAGCCGGTCGCACTATCATCTGGGGATGATAAGCCGGCATAATTTCTCTGCACGGTACGATCGACTACTGAACCGATATCAGGTGTCTGTCTGGGCAGGCGCAAAAATGTGACACAGAAGAGGGCAGATTCCCGTACCTTAGGGAGCTGAAACTGGCGTAATTTAAGGAGAAAAATGTGGACGAAGACGTATTCAATATTCAACTTCGAAGGTTCCTGAAGAAAGTAGGCATTCAGTCTCAACGGGAGATCGAACAAGCCGTCCGAAGTGGTATTGCCGGGGGCACGCTTGAGGATTGCACAACCCTGAAGGCATCCGTCCGGCTGCAAGTTACCGGGACCGATCTGGATGTCGTTATCGAAGACGAGATCAAGCTTGCTTGAATTAAGCGGCATGTCAGCTGCTACAGGACTTGCGGTTGGCGACACAACGCCGCTTATCGAAATCACCGACGCCACAGTCTTTCGTGGTGACACGCGGGTTTTCAATGGACTGAGCCTGACACTGCACCAGCACGAGAGTGCCGTTATTCTCGGCCCCAATGGGGCGGGTAAGACTACCCTGCTGAAGCTGCTGACGCGGGAGTTATACCCTTTGTGGCGTGATCACCCGGTCGTGCGAATTTTGGGGCAGGCTCGAGGTGGTATTTGGGCACTGCGCCGGCAACTGGGTGTCGTGTCGAGCGATCTGCAGGAGCAGTATTCACCTGGAGCGCTGGCTGAAGAAGTTGTACTTTCCGGTTTTTTCGGCAGCGTTGGAGTATGGGGTCATCAACAGATTGAGCCAGCACAGCGGATCCGCAGCCGGGAGATTCTAGAGCAGCTGGGTGTTGCGCATCTCGCCCCGCGGGAGTTTGGCACGTTGTCAACAGGCCAGCAGCGCCGTTTACTGCTCGGCCGCGCTTTGGTGAATAATCCGCCGAATCTGGTGCTGGATGAGCCTACCGGGGGGTTGGATCTTTCAGCCACCTTCCAGTGCCTCAAAACAATGCGGGAACTGATGAGTTCGGGTCACACGCTGGTGCTGGTGACGCACCATATCCATGAAATACCCCCGGAGATCTCCAGGGTTGTGCTGTTGCACGAAGGTAGAGTCTGGGCGGATGGACCAAAGGGCGAAGTATTGACCGAGGAAAACCTGTCTGAACTGTACGGAGTCGATATCGCTCTGATCGAGTCGGCTGGGTGGTATCAGGCGATCCCCGGTTAACGGGTTCTTCGGGTCACTGAATTTGAAGCCGGGGTTTTTGGCTCAGGGGGTTGATCATAGATGACGGTATCTTCACCGTTATAAACCAGAAAATGTTTACCCTTGGCACGTGCCACCATTGTGACCCCCAGATCCTGTGCCAGTTCAAGCCCCATATAGGTAATGCCGGATCGGGATATCAGTACCGGAATGCCCATGTGAGCGGCTTTCATGACGATCTCGGATGTGAGTCGGCCTGTGGTGTAGAAGAGCTTGTCGTTGCCCGAGATCTCCGCAAGCCACATTTCTCCCGCAATCGTATCCGTCGCATTGTGTCGTCCGACATCTTCAACAAAATGCAGAATTTTTGAACCTTCACAAAGCGCACAACCATGTACCGCACCGGCCTCCCGGTAGATCTCATTATAGGTATTGATTGTTTTCAGCAGGGCGTAGATGGTGGATTGACGAATTTCACTTCTTGGCAGGCGAGTGTCATACAGTTTATCCAGTGTGCAGCTGAAAATGGTTCCTTGTCCACACCCGCTGGTGACGGTTCGCTTGGCAATTTTTTCATGCAGATTGGTGATGCCTTCTCCGTGCGTCGTTAGAACATCGACGGTCTCGCGTTCCCAATCGACGGTGACCTTTGCAATCTCGTTAATGTCATCAATTAGACGTTGGTTGCGAAGATAACCCAGTGTCAGTTTCTCCGGGTAGGTGCCTAAGGTCATCAGGGTGACGACCTCGGCGTTATCAACCTTGATCGTCAATGGGAACTCTCCGGCAATATTGAGATCGCGCTCATGACCAAATTCATCTCGTGCGCGGACCGGGTGCGTTGGCTCAAGGCCCTCGTCGGACATCAAGGGGCGTTGAATCGCGGGTACCGGTTTCCTTGTGGAGTTCATGGTTTTACGTCGACTTGATTGAGTAGGCTTTCAGAGCCGGTTATAGTGAACCGTTGTGACGGCGCAGACAACCCCCGATTTGCTAATGAAAACTCGATACCCGGTCTCAATCATCGTGGAGTGTAAGCGCTATCCAGAT
>PBSU01000049.1 GCA_002726415.1 Acidiferrobacteraceae bacterium
ACCTTTTTTTTAATATTGAAACCTGATTCAGATCAGGTTATGGGATATCCCGCCTCAGCCAACCTGACAACACCAGGCAGATCCTGAGCAGACAGGAAGGTCTTCTGCTCAACTCTGGCCTGATCTATGACCCAGTCTGCCGGGCATAACGTCCTGGAAAAAATCCGATTAGAATGTCCGGCGGGAGAGAAAAGCATGGAAATAAGCGTCGGTGGCATCATGCTAGCCGTTCTGGTTCTTGTTGGAGGATGGCTGATATGGACCTATAACCGGTTTATCCGGCGAAAGAACAACGTCCGCGAAGCGTGGAGCGGGATCGATGTGCAATTGAAACGCCGGCACAACCTGATCCCGAATCTGATCGAGGCCGTCAAAGGATACCTTGGCCATGAACAGGATACCCTGGATACGCTGACCCGGATTCGTACCGGTACTGGTGACGAGAGTAGCGTTGCGCAGGTGGCACAACAGGAGAACATGCTCTCCAAGGCGCTGGGCAATGTGCTGGCCGTGGCCGAGGGTTACCCCGATCTGAAAGCCAGTACAAATTTTCTTGACCTGCAGCAGAAACTGCATGAGACAGAAGATCAGGTGCAATTGTCCCGACGCTACTACAACGGGACGGTTCGCGACTGGAATATCATGGTCGAGTCTTTTCCGAGCAACCTGATAGCCAGTGCGTTCGGGTTTCGCATCGCAGAATTTTTCGAAATCGAACTCGCCACGGAACGAGCAGTCCCCAAAGTCGAATTCTGATGGCCCATATTTGGTACCGGCTGTTTTGTGTTGCCACATTGGCAACACTGCTGACCCCCACCATCACGGCCGCCCAAGAACGCATCCGGTCTTTCGACAGCAGGGTTCAGGTTCACCACAGTGGTGAACTGACAGTCACGGAAACCATCACGGTAATAGCCCAGGGCAAGAAGATCAAACGTGGCATCTATCGTGATTTCCCGACAGAGTACCAGGATCATGAAAACCGTAAACACCGTGTCAGTTTTTCTCTGCTAGGGGTGACCCGCAACGGCAATCCCGAGGCTCATCACATCAAGGAACTCGCGAACGGGATCCGCATTTATATTGGAAGAAAGGACAAGGTCCTTGCCAAAGGTCTGTATACCTATGCGCTGACTTATCGTACCGACCGGCAGTTGGGGTTTTTTGATGATCACGATGAACTGTACTGGAATGCAACCGGCCATGACTGGGCTTTCCCAATAGACAGAACGCGGGTCACGGTAAAACTGCCCGAGGGCGTCCCAGCCCATCTTATCCAGACCACCGCCTATACCGGTCCGGCCGGTTCGACCGACCGGGCCTACGAATCGCAGATCATGAGTGATGCCTCGGTACAGTTCAGCGCCACATCAACTCTGCCAGCCGGATCTGGCATTACGGTAGTGGTTGGTTGGCCAAAAGGCTACGTGAGCGAACCCGAGTTTTCTTCCGAATTTGGATTTTTCCTTAAAGACAACCTCGTATTGTTGATCGGCCTTACAGGCTCAGCACTGGTGTTGCTGTATTTTCTGCTCGCATGGCATCGGGTAGGGCGTGATCCACCCGGTGACACCGTGATCCCCCGCTTTAAACCCCCAACCGGACTTTCCCCGGCAGCGGCGCGTTACATCCTTAAAATGGGCTTTGATGGCAAAGTCTTCTCCTGTGCCCTTATCAGCATGGCCGTCAAGAAACGGATCCGGATCGTTGAACAACCCGATGGGGCCACCATCATTGAACGGGACGACGCCGGCAACGACAGTATGTTGTCTTTTGGTGAGAAAGCCCTATATCACAAATTATTGGGTCACTCAGGCCAACTGGAACTCGACAATGCGAATCACCAGCAGATCGGTGCCGCGCGAGACACACTCAAATCACGCCTTGCCGACGAATACCACAGCCACTACTTTTTCAAAAATCTCAAATGGCTCGTACCAGGCATAGCGCTTTCTATACTGACCATTGTAGGCCTGGCCATCACCGACTTTGAGCCTGTTATGTTTTCCGGGATACCCATCCTGATCACCAGCGTATTCGCTGTTGTTGCCACTCGTATCTGGCGCCAGGGTAGACGCTTGTTTGCCATTGTGTTTGTTGGGATTGCCGCAACTGTCAGCCTGGGTAACCTGGGTGTGATGATGATCACTACCGAAGCCGGCTTGGCGCTGACTCTGACTCTGGCGTTTCTCGTAGGCATCAATTGCCTGTTTTACTTTCTGCTCAAGGCGCCGACCCGACTGGGACGCACGATGATGGATGAGATTGAGGGATTTGAGAAATACCTCAGCACCGCGGAACAGAACCGACTGGATACCCTCGCCTCTCTCGATGAAAACCTGGCTCTATTTGAGAAGTATCTACCCTATGCGCTCGCCCTTGATGTGGCCCAGGCCTGGTCTGAAAAATTCAGCGAAACACTGGCGCGAGCAGCCCATAATCCCGAACAAGGTTACCAGCCCCACTGGTACCAGGGTAGTTCATGGGACGCCGCAAATCCGGTGGATTTCGCCGAAGGTTTGGGTAAAACACTGTCTTCTACCGTTACCGCAGCAGGCATTAGCCCGGGATCTTCCTCAGGTTTTAGCGGCGGGTCTTCTGGGGGTGGTGGCGGTGGAGGTGGAGGGGGTGGCTGGTAGCCCACCTGAACTGTTATCCATTTGACACGGTCCAGCGGGGTGCACGATATCCACCGGTTATGCCTCCGACAGAAAGCACCAACTGCCACAAGTGATTCTCGCGAGAACGAAATGAGCCCGCGCAGACCAACAGATAGTAGTCGTACATCCGCTTGAAACGCTCGCCATAATGATCCTTCAATGTCGGCCAGGCGTCGTTGAAGTTTTGATACCAGGCCATCAGTGTTGGATCATAGTCGGCGCCGAAATTATGCCAGTCTTCTATCGAAAAAAATGCACCCGCATGTTCTGCCAATGTCGGAGCAGGTGGCAGCACCCCATTGGGGAAAATATATTTTTCTATCCACCGATCGGTTGCAAATCCGCCTCGGCCCGCACCGATCGTATGCAACAGGAAAAGTCCCTGGTCCTTGAGTAAGGATCGGGTCTTGCCAAAAAAGGTTCGATAGTTGCGCGGCCCGACATGTTCGAACATACCCACTGACACGATCCGATCAAACTGGCCCTCAAGTTCACGGTAATCCCGGGTCTCGATGGTAACTGGCAGACCGGCACAGCGCTCGCGGGCCAGCTGGGCCTGTTCATTTGAAACTGTCACCCCGGTAACACTGACCCCATGGTGCTGCGCCATCCAGCAAGCCAGACCACCCCAGCCACAGCCGATATCCAGAACCTGCATTTTAGGCTCGAGTCTTAACTTGGCACAGATCATCTGCATCTTGGCGATCTGGGCCTCCTCCAGCGTTTGCGCACCATCCCAGAAAGCGCAGCTGTAATTCATATGGGGATCGAGCATGCTTTCAAAGACATCATTGCCGATATCGTAGTGCTGCTCTGCAACCTGAAATGCCCGGCCCCGACTTTGACGATTCACCAGTCGAGAACCAACAAGGTACAGCCAGAACCGCAGGTTGTTGCGCACTTTATCCTCAAGGCCGGCACGAAACCCGCGGGTGATCATTTCATCTAACGCTTCACAATCCCACCAGCCATCGATATAAGCCTCGCCAAGACCCAAGGTGCCATGCCGTGCGATACGCGAAAAAAGCGCATTATTGTGTACCTGCACATCCCAGGGATCCGACCCGTTGAGACGAATGCCGGCCGGTTCGAGTATCTGCTCAAAACGTTTGATCATTCTTTTCACGCCAACCCCCTTTGACCCCTGTCCGCTTGAATCCCATTTCGGGCAGGATTACTGCTCTAGTGTCAACGACCCTGGTGTTTTCACAGCACCCGCTCATTGCCCCCGTCAATCGGTACCTGGGCTCCGGTGGTACAGCGAAAAGTGGGCCCTGCCATAGCGCACACCATAGCAGCCACGTCACGAGAGGTGATCTCCTGATTTAGCAGATTATGCTTACGATACGCCTCCACGCTCATGCCATAGTGTGCCGCCCGGCTTTCTAATACCTCATCAGTCCAGATTGCCGTATCAAAAACCGCATTGGGATGAACGGTATTGACGCGGATACCGTCTGTTGCGAGCTCCAACGCGAGTACACGTGCCAATTGGGTCAGGCCAGCCTTGGCCACGGAGTAGGCTCCAGCACCGGGGCCGGGCGCCGGTACATTCTTTGAACCCATGATGATCACGGCCGGCTCCCAGCCCAATCTCAGGTAGGGTATGCTCTGGCGCACAACATGCATGGCACCAGTGAGATTGATATCCAGTGAGCGCTGCCATTCTTCATCCGGCATATCACCCACCATATTACTGGCGCAGAATATCCCGGCATTACTGACCACGATATCCAGTCCACCGGTGCTTGCAACCGCACTATCTATAGCCTGACGTACCGCTTCGGGGTCGGTGACATCACAGATAATACCGCTAACAGCTGGTGAGTCGAATGCCAGACTAACGGCAGGATCCAGATCCAGAACGGTAACCTGCGCACCCTGTTCTCCAAGCGCTGTAGCACAGGCATGACCAATGCCGTTGGCGCCACCGGTCACCACGGCGCACCGTCCCTGCAGGGGCGGCACTGCCGCTGCCTTACCCAGTTTGGCCTGTTCCAATTCCCAGTATTCAACAGCGAAGATGTCCGCGGCTGGCAGGGCGCACCAACCCCCTAGCCTTTCAGCATCTTCAATTGCGCCTATCGTCTGGGTCACGATATCACCAACCACCTTTAGCTCTGCCGGCTGTGAACCAAAGGCCACAGTTCCCTTGCCCGGCCAGATTGCCCAGCGCGGGGCACAGTCCAGCATGGTCAACGCACCATCGGTGTGCTGTTCAAAATACGCCTGATATTCCCGGACGTAAGCATCCACCAGCGATGCAGGCTCACCATCGACAACCAGCGGTAGGCGCTTGGTCCGGATTACGTGATCGGGGGTCAGGGGGCCACGGCTCGCAATATCGGCAACGTCATCGCGACTGGCAAAAGCCAGACTCTCAGGCGCCCCGTCGAAACGCGCCAGCATAGCCCTGCCAACCACCCGGCAGATTTCACGGCGCAGGGATGCCAGTACCAACGGTGACACTATGCCTTTCTGGACGGGTGGTGATGGGCGCTGCCCCAGTACCTGCTCAGCCTGGGTGACAAAACGAATCATACGCTGGTAACTCTCCCGGGCATCGTCGGCAAAACTGAAGATCCCGTGATTCATCAGTACCATCCCCTTAAGCATCGACCAGTCCACTTGTGCCACGAGTTCAACCACTTTTTTTGCCAATGCAAAACCGGGCATCACGTAAGGCACGATCAGCACGCTTTCTCCGTAGAGGGAACGGAGCTGCTGCTCACCTTGTGGCGTATTACTCAGCGTAACAATGGCATCGGCGTGGGTGTGCTCGATAAACCGGTAGGGAATCAGCGCATGCAGGATAGCCTCGACTGAGGGAGCCGGTGCAGTCTGGTCAAACCGGCTGGCACAGAGTTCATTCCGCATTACTTTATCTGGGATGGCATCGAGCGTCTGCAGTGATTGCAATCGCTGCAGATCGACTGCCACGTGATCTTGAGGTTCAATCGTAGCCAAGTCAAAACCGGACGCCTTGATGAAAAGTGCTGGTACCAGCTCACCAAATACATCCCGAAAATGGCCCTTAACGGAGGTATTACCGCCACCATGCAGTACCAGGGAGGGCTCTGCACCCAGCAGCCGTCCTGAGTAGCTGCACAGAATGAGCTCGCGCGGGCAGTCCTCGCCATAACACGATAACAAGGCTTGGGCATCGCGATCAGACCAGCGGTCTTTCATTAGCCGCCAGCAGTCGTGGATCGCAGATAAGGTGGTAAATACTTCGATTCAAAAGTCATTTTAGGGATTGAGAATCCTGCTGATCACGGATTTCAAGATAATAATCATAGGCCTCCTGCACCCTCGCATTCTCATGTACTACCTTGCGCACCGCCTGAATCATGGCCAGCGGGCATTCAGACTGAAAGATGTTTCGACCCATATCCACTCCACAAGCGCCCTGATCCACCGCGTTGAAAGCAAGCTCCAGTGCTTCGCGCTCGGGCAATTTTTTACCACCGGCGATGACGATGGGAACCGGACAAGATGCAACTACCGTATCAAACCCTTGCTCCACAAAATAGGTCTTAACGTACGTTGCACCAAGTTCTGCACAGATCCGGGTTGCAAGTCGCATGTAATTCGCATCACGCACCATATCGCGACCAACGGCAGTTACTCCCAATGTAGCGATACCGTGTTGATTGCCCAGATCAATCAGGCGGGTCAGGTTGTGGATCGACTTGGTTTCGTATTCTCCCCCGATAAATACCTGCACCGCCATGGCTGCAGCGTTCAGCCGAATGGCCTCATCGATGCTGATAGCGATCTCCTCGTTGGATAACTCCTTCAGAATACTGGGGCCGCCACTCGATCTTAAAACGATACCCCCGGTATACGTAGGTGGGATCGAGGTTCGCAAGATACCCCGTGTCAGCATCAGGGTATCGGCATATGGCGTGAGCGGCACAATATTGAGGTCAATGCGCTCAAGCCCGCTGGTCGGGCCAAGAAAATAACCGTGATCAAACGCAAGCATCACGGTGCGACCTGACCTGGGATTAAAAATCTGCGACAGGCGATTTTGCAGTCCCCAGTCAAGATGGTTTGAACCTTTAAGGAAAAAGGGTTCATTCCGCGCAGGAACTCCCACCTGATAATTTCTTGCGCTTTCTGTATCTTTATCAGCCACGTCTTTGCTCTCCCTGATCTGCTGGGGGTGTGGATAGCGGTGCCACCTTATGAGTTCAGTGTAGCCAGTAGAGCAATTCCTGTAAACGCGAACCCTGATACCAAACCGTTTTCCTCAGACTTTCCACTTGGCAACAAGACTCGGGAAGCAGTTTGTATTGCGGGCTGGCATTAACGATTTCACCGGGTCAGGTCTTGCACCTGGTGATTCACCTTTATACGGCCGCTGCCTGGCAGGTGAGACAAGAATCTATCGCCTCGGCGGGTGTCGAGGCGATAATGAGCATGTCGCGATTCTGCTGCTTCAGAAATTGCGCCGCCGCCACCTCATCCAGAAACCCGATCAACTGGTTGTAGTAACCTGCCACATTCAAGAGCACATAAGGCTTTTTGTGCAAGCCAAGTTGTGCCCAGGTCCAGATCTCAAATAATTCCTCCAGTGTCCCGATCCCACCCGGCAATGCGATAAAGCCATCCGACAGATCTGTCATCAATGCCTTTCGCTCGTGCATGCTGCCAACCACATGCATATGCGTCAGATCAGGATGGGCAATCTCCATGTCCACCAGTGACCCAGGAATCACACCGATCACGTCGCCGCCCGCCTGCAATGCGGCATCGGCAATCACTCCCATCAATCCTACCGAGGCCCCACCGTAAACCAGGCCGATCTGCTGTCTGGCCAACATGCATCCCAGTTCGGCCGCCGCCTCAGCATAGGCCGGATTATCGCCGGGCTTTGACCCGCAAAATATACACAGACGCATCAGGCTGGCCGGCCGGTACCGGATCGGGTTACTTTATTCATCAGAGCAATTTTTAACTTTTTCCAAGCGCGCTATGGTCTTTTGATTAGCCTATGTTAAGTTCATATGCTGAACTAATTCAATGGCGACAAGGCAATGGCAAGTGGACTGCGCGCCGGTTTGAGTACAGATTCCATGGGGTTGAAAAAGCACTTTCTGCCTAATCTGTCCAGCTGAATGTCGCTAATCGAATCTGAACTCTCTCATCTATCGGCCATTACCCCGCGGACACCCCGTTTATTTCCAAGCCGATTCGCATAGACTGTACCCTGTAATCCTATCCGTAGTCTGAAAAACCTATAAGGAGTAAAACTGATGACCCTGAAACGAATTCAGATCGGCGAACGTATGAGCCAGGTAGTCGTGCATGGTAATACCGTCTATACGGCGGGCCAGGTCGCACAGGGTGCTCCGGGTGCGAGCGCCTCAGACCAGACCCGCGATATCCTGTCTCGAATCGATGCCCTGTTATCTGAGGCTGGCACCGACAAGTCGCAGTTGATCTCGGCAACAATCTGGCTCTCAGACATAAGCACCTTCAATGAGATGAATGAGATCTGGGATGCGTGGGTCACCCCGGATGCGACTCCTGCCCGGGCCTGCGTTGAGGCCAAGTTGGCGGCGCCTCAGTTTACCGTTGAGATTGCGGTGATCGCAGCGCTGGGCTGAGCACCAGATAGTACTGATGCGAATCGCAGTTCTGGGGGCAGGCCTTGCAGGGATCACCAGTGCCTGGGAGTGTTTGCGCGACGGACACGAGGTTGTTGTGCTGGACCGCGCCGACAAACCAGCCGATTTCACATCCAAGGCCAACGCCGGGCTGATTGCACCGGGCCATGCCTTCGCCTGGGCATCGCCCAAAGTACCGGGCATCATGCTGCGCTCACTATGGCGGAATGATCAGGCGATTCGCTACCGGCCTAGCCTTAACCTGCGCCAATGGCGCTGGCTGGGGCAGTTCCTGCGCCAATGCACGGCAGAACGGACGAAGATCAACACCCGGCGGAAAACGCGCCTGTGCCAATATTCCCAGTCGCGCCTGCAGACAGTCTCGGCTGAGACCGCCTTTGATTATGACCACAATACCGGCGGACTGATCTATTTCTACCGCTCGAGCCGATCCTTTGAGGCCGCCGCAATCAAGAGTGAAATACTTTCCAGCGAAGGGGTGGGTATCGAAACACTGGACCGGGATCAGGTCATCGCACGTGACCCCGGCCTTGCGGATGCGTACCCTGTCATCAGTGGCGCCCTGTTCGTACCGTCGGATGAGAGTGGTGATCCTTACGTCTTTACTGATTCGCTGGCACGGCGCTGCGTAGAACGTGGTGCCCAACTGCAGATGCAAACCGAGGTCACTGGCATCCAGACTGAAAGTGGCCGGGTTGTTGCGATACAAACCAGCCAAGGTCGTGTGGTCGCTGATGCTTTCGTGCTGGCGCTGGGAGTATTCAGCCCGGACCTGCTACACCACCTCGGCGTCCAGGTGCCGATCTATCCGGTCAAGGGGTATTCTGTCACGCTGCCTGCACGAGCCAATCATTGCCTTCCCAAGCTTGGCGGTGTTGATGAAGATAACCTGCTGGCCTACTGCCCGATGGGTAACCGCCTTCGTATCACGGCAACCGCCGAGATTGGCAATTACAATACCGCGCACACGCCAGATGATTTTCGGGTCATGTTGCCCAAGGCCCGGGCTTTGATGCCCCGCGCAGCAGACTTCTCGGCCCCGGATTACTGGGCCGGCCTGCGGCCTATGACGCCGACCGGGCTGCCCTTGATCGGACGCTCACGCTGGTCCAATCTCTGGCTCAATACCGGGCATGGTCACATGGGTTGGACTATGTCCTGCGGATCGGCCCGCATACTGGCAGACCTGATCATTAAAAAGCCGCCGGAAATACCACTTGAGGGAATCGACCCAACCACCATGGGGGTGATGTGATGCAAACACAGCAAAAAACCGATCAGGGTTTCATCAACCTGACGCATATCCCATTTACAGTGGATGAGGGCATTGCCGCAAGGGCACGGATCGGCCTGGTCGTGCTGGCGACCGATCACACCGTTGAGTATGAGTTCAGACAAGTCGTCGATATTCCGGGCGTGGCGGTCTATCAGTCGCGTATTCCCAATTCACCGACCATCACACCCGAAAACCTGCGGGCCATGGAACCTCATATCACGGACCGGACTGACATCATCCTGCCCGGGGTCCCACTGGATGTGGTCGCCTATGGCTGCACATCGGCATCGATGATCATTGGGGAAGACCGGGTCTTTGAACTTATGCACGCAGCCCGGCCCGAGGCTAAAGCGACCACCCCGATCACGGCTGCCTTTGCCGCTTTCCGGGCGACCGGATGCCAGCGCATCGGCATACTCACGCCCTACTCTGACGAGGTAAACCAGTTCATCCGAAACTATATCGAGTCCCGCGGCTTCGAAGTACCGGTGTTTGGCTCATTCAATCAGGATAATGACAATACGGTCGCCTGCATCTCTGCTGAGAGTATGCGGGATGCTGCTCTTCAGATCGGACGTCATGACAATGTCGATGGCGTGTTTGTATCGTGCACCAGTTTGCGGCTCGCCCATTGTGTGGCCGATATCGAACGCGTGCTGAACAAGCCTGTCACCTCGTCAAATCACGCGCTGATCTGGCACAGCCTGAGACTGGCAGGCATCAGCGAACCCATTGATGGCTTCGGCCGACTGTTTCACCTGCCGGCTTAACACGAGCCAGAGACGAGACGTTTATGACCAATAAGATTGTGCTGGTTGATCACCATCATGAACCTCCCGACAATCTGGTCTCAACGCTGCTCAGCGATCGGGGCTTTGCACTTGAATGGCAACGCCCGTTCGCCGGAGATACCCTCGAACCACCGGATACAGATATGGCGGGCGTAGTGGTTCTTGGTGGCGCACCCAATATCGATCAAATGGACCAGTTCGAATTCCTGCATGACGAGGCCCTTTGGGTGGAGCAATGCCTGAAGCAGGAGGTACCGGTTCTGGGCCTGTGCCTGGGCGGTCAGCTCCTGGCACATGTGTTGGGGGCTGCGGTCACACCCCATCCCGAGGGCTTAGAGGAGTTCGGTCTTTATCCGATCCACCCGGTTGGCCCAGGCCCCGCGTTTGTGCCCGAAAACTTTCATGTGGTTCAATTTCACAGTCGGGGTTTTGATATCCCTGACGGCGCTACCGCCCTGGCCGGGGGCGAACTTTTCCCAAACCAGGCTTTTGGCTACGGCACCAGAGCGGTAGGCCTGCAGTTTCACCCGGAATGCACCCTGACAATTCTGCGCCGATGGCAGGCGCTCGATAACCTGCCGTGGCACAACCCCGGTGCACAATCTATCGACAGGCAGAATCAGCTGGCAGAACAACATCTGGCGGCCGTTGCAAGCTGGTTCGAGGAATTTCTGGATGGTTTCTTCGGTTCACCCGTGACCCCTTCTTTCTAACCCTAGAGTGTTAAGCATGCCCCTCCCTGCAGTTTCTATCAGTCAAGCACAGCAAAATCATGCTGCGCTTGCAGGCCAACCCTGTCCCGATCATGTCACAGACGTACTGGCACCGGAGCGCTGCGCCCTTGCCCGCAAGAACATCTCCCGCTGGAGCAGTTACCAGCCCACAGCCCTGTATCCTCTTGGAGGATTGGCGGGTGAGATCGGCATTGGTTCACTTTTTTATAAGGACGAGAGTACCCGTTTTGGCCTGGGCAGCTTCAAGGCTCTTGGTGGTGCCTATGCCGTACAACAGGCACTGCAACAGGCATTGGATGCCCAACTGGCTGACACGACTGTCACCCTGGACGACATTCACCACAAACGTTACCCCGAACTTGCCGGCGACATGACGGTGGTTACAGCCACCGATGGCAACCACGGGCGGTCGGTGGCCTGGGGCGCACAACGCTTCGGCTGCCAATGCATGATCTACATGCATGAGCATGTAAGCCTAGCGCGCCGGGAAGCGGTAGAGGCATATGGGGCCCAGGTCGTGCGGGTCGCAGGTAATTATGACGACTCGGTACGCCAGGCTGACCAGGATGCCAAAGACAATGGCTGGCAGATCGTATCTGATACCTCCTACCCCGGATACATGGAAATACCGCGCGATGTAATGGCTGGCTATACGTTAATGACCACAGAAACAATGGATCAGCTACCGGGGGATATCGTACCCACACATATCTTCATTCAAGGCGGCTGCGGTGGCCTGGCCGGTGCCGTTTGTGCAGACTTTTGGTTCCGTTATGGCGTCGATATGCCACACCTGATTGTCGTCGAACCGGTACCCGCAGCCTGCCTCTACGAAAGTGCGCGGGCGGGCGAACCCCAACTGGTGAATATCGTTAACGAAAGCCTGATGGCGGGCTTGTCCTGCGGGGAAGTGTCGCTGTTGGGCTGGCAGATTCTCAAGGCAGGTGCCCGGCATTTCCTTACCATCTCGGACGCTCCCGTGGCACCGCTGATGCAGGAGATGGCCAACGGTGCCAGGGGTGACCCCGCAATCGTTGCCGGTGAGTCTGCCATTGCCGGTCTGGCGGGCCTGATCGGTGCAATGCAAGATCCCGCACTTTGCAAAGACCTAGGGCTCAACGAAAGAAGCCAGGTCCTGGTGTTTGGCACCGAAGGCGCGACTGATCCGGCTCTGTATCGGGAACTGACTGGGACTGATGCCAAAAACGTCACCACCTCAAGTAACGGATCATGAATACCATGGTGCAACGGGGATTTGAAACTGCCGAATTTGAGCAGCGCACTCACCAGATTCAACGGGTAATGCGCGACGCACGCTTTGATGCCATCGTCGTCACCACGGAGGCCGAGATCCGCTATTTCAGCGGCTTTCACACCCAGTTCTTTGAGAGCCCGACGCGCCCGTGGTTCCTGGTGGTGCCGGCGGCAGGTAAACCCATCGCGGTCATCCCGCAGATCGGTCAAGGCGGTATGGCCGGCACCTGGATAGATGACATTCATACCTGGCCCTCCCCCAGGCCAGCCGACGACGGTATTTCTCTGTTAAAAAAAGTGATCACTGCCCTGCCGACCCGCTTCGGACGTCTCGGCATGCCAATGGGGCCCGAGAGTATTCTGCGGATGCCAGCCGGGGACGCCAAACGCCTGATGCAGAACATCCCGCTTGAAACAGCCGATTGCGCTGAACTACTGCTACGCCAGCGCTTTATCAAATCACCCGCCGAGATAGAAAAAATCCGTCAGGTCTGCCAGATTACCTCTGGCGCCTTCGAAGCGCTGCCAGATCATACCCAGCTCGGTGACTCCGAAATCGAGATCACCCGACGGTTGCGAATCGATCTGCTTGAACGCGGTGCAGATAATACGCCCTTTATGGTTGCCGGATCCGGTGCGGGAGGCTACGACAGCATTATCATGGGCCCCACGCAACGGACTCCCCAGGATGGCGATGTGCTGATTATCGATACCGGCACCGTTTTTGATGGATATTTTTGTGATTTTGACCGTAACTTCGGCTTTGGCCACGTAGCTGACGATACCCGTCGTGCCAACACGGCTGTTCACCAGGCGGTAGATGCCGGTTTTGCCGCGGCACGACCGGGCGTGCGCATGCGCGAAGTCTGGGCTGCGATGTGGCAGGTGCTGGAAGACTATGGCGCGCTGGGTAACAGTATCGGCCGGATGGGACATGGCCTGGGAATGCTGCTCACGGAATGGCCCTCAGTGCACCCCGAGGATGAAAATACCCTCGAAGCGGGCGTGGTGATGACCCTTGAACCTGGCATGACCTTCGCACCCGGCCGACAACTGGTACACGAGGAGAATATTGTCATCACCCAGGACGGTGCCGAGTACCTGACACGCAGGGCCCCACCTGACATCCCGCTCATCCAATAGCGTGCCACTCTCGCACAACGGGCTTTAGTCTGATACGGTCTCGCCCGTGCGCAGCACGATTATCCTGGCAAACCCCAATGCCGGCCGTGGTCGGGCCGGCGTGCTCGCCCAGCAACTGATCTCGGGCTGCGAATCTTTCTCGAACACACAACTGCTGCAGTGCGCTGATGCAGTCCAGGCCCGTGCCCAACTCGATCAACTGCTAACTGCGCGCTGCGAGCACCTGATTGTGGTGGGCGGTGACGGCACACTGAATCTTGCCGCGCACGCGGTCCTGGATAAACGCCTGGGTCACAAAATCCGTTTCAGCCTGCTGCCCGCAGGAACTGGCAGCGATTTTGCGCGCACGCTGGCACAGTGCCCCACAGTTGCAACCCTTCGGCAGGTGCCGCGCGAACCCCAATCGCGACCCGTCGACGTATTGCGGGTCGACTGGCCCGATGGCCAATACCGCTACGGCATCAACACCGTGTCGGCCGGCATTGCCGGTGCAGTCAATACCGCCATGACAGCATCACCCGGACACGGGTCCGGTGCCTACCTGCGTGCTACGGTTAAAGCCTTCTTTCATTATCGTCCGGGCCTTTGCACCCTGGCATTGAATGGACAACACTGGCACCATGGTGACCTCACCCTACTGGCTATCACCAATGGCAGTCATTTTGGGCAAGGCATGCGGGTAGCGCCCAGGGCTGCGGTAGATGACGGCCAGGCTGAGGTAGTCGCGGTTACAGGCATGTCCCGGGGGTGGTTGCTGTTACGTCTGGTACGGATTTACCTCGGCAACCACCTGACTGCCCCCTATGTGCGTTACTGTCGGGCGAGGGAGATCACCGTAGAGCAGACCTCAGGGACGCTCGGATTGGATATCGATGGCGAAAGTGCGCCTGGCGGGCGTTTCACTGTCCGGGTCATTCCGGGGGCGCTACGATTCTCGTGCTAGCCTGTGCCTTTCTAATTCGCCAGGGCGCCAGAGAAAAAATCGATCAGGGCCGTTTCGTAACGCCGGGGCTCGAGCAGCAGACCCTCAGTGTGATCCGCCTGCTCAAAGGTGTGCAGCACCACCTTCGCGCCTGTCGTCTCAGCCGAGGCCACAAGATCAATCGCATTATGGTACGCCACTCTGGAGTCGGCAGTACCATGTAACACCTGCACGGGTCGCTCGCCCAGACGTGCGAGACCATCGGCGGGTGTCACCGCCATCAGGTCCTTACCACGAACCCGCGCCGCCCAGTAGGCCGCACGCCAGAGAAACCCGGGGAAACCCTGGTACTCAACCTCATGCGTCGCTGCCTTGTTGAAATCAAACACCGGCGCCTCCAGGCTGAACGCCGCAATTTCTGGATTCTTTGCGGCCGCAATGAGGGCCGCCAGCGCGCCGCCGGAAACGCCATGTACACCGACCTGAGACAGTGGAACCGCCTTGGCGCTTTTCAACCAGTAGGCCGCCGTCACGATGTCGTCTGATTCATCCTGACCGGCAGAATGACGGCTATCTTCACAAGTGGTTTCACCCTGATCGCGAAGATCTATCAGCAGGATGTTAAATCCAGCCCGGGCCAGCATGGCGGCCGGCATCAGGGTATCAAAGTTGTGCCGTGAACTATTGATCCCATGGGCCACAATAATAGTCGCCTTGGAATCAGGAAAGGTCGGAGTAATCCACCAGCCGGATATCGTGACGGACCGTTGCGGATCAAGAATCCGCACGGTCTCGACCGGGAGGTCGGGAATCCACCAACTCGACAGATCGTGGCCAACCCAGCGATCCCAACCGACGCCTTTAAACGGCCCCTGACCCGCACCCGGGGTTTCAAAATGGGCGGGCGTGTTTCCGGCGTGATAAGGGTGGATACCGCAAAAAACTGCAGTACCCGTACGGTAGACATAATCACCCACCCCGAGCATACCGAGCCCTGCCAGCAGGGCCAGTACTATGCCTGTTTTCAGCAATAACCTGACTGTTCGCATCTGCGCTGATCTTTGTTGCCACAACGGATCGTTGCCCGGGCGCGCAGTGTACTCCAGTCCCCTGGATAACGGCCGGGATCAACCGTTTCTGGGTCCAGGAGCGAAACTGGCCAAGACCCCCAAAGGAATGGTAAATTGGCCCGTTCGCCGAAAAAAGATGCCCCTGAGACATCTTCATAACGGCGCACTTAGCCAAAGAGAGGAACCAAGGAGACACTATGCGTAACTCAATTTTTTCATCTGCAGTCGCGGGAATCCTCGCCACTGCCGTCCTGGCATCTCCAGCCGGGGCATTTCAGGGTAACAGCGTATCTGCAAAAGATTGCAGTTACGGCGGCAAGATCAAATCGATCGAAGCGGTTGATGCCCTGACCGTACGCTTTTCCATGTGCAAGCCGGATCCGGCTTTCATGGCTAAAGCCGCTTTCACGCCGTTTGGTATTCAGGCCACCCTGCGCGGCAGGTCCATCCCTCAATCACTCTCGCTCGCACAGATTGACCAGATTCTATCGATAATG
>PBSU01000050.1 GCA_002726415.1 Acidiferrobacteraceae bacterium
TAACATGAAATACTTTCGGTGTCTTAAAAACACCCAGTTTTTCTTCACAGTGGCGGCGTAGCGCCTCCGGTACGATCGAGGCCCCAGGACTGACCACGACACAAGCCGCGACCTCTTCCCCGTAGCGGGTATCCGGGATTCCGACTACCGCAGCTTCCAGAACCCCGGGAAACTGGTAGATCACGTCATCAATCTCCCGCGGCGAAATATTCTCACCCCCTTTGATGATCAGTTCCTTGATACGGCCAGTAACAAAAACATAACCCATTTCATCCATACAGCCCAGATCCCCGGTACGGTACCAGCCATCGGTGGTGAAGGCGGCCAGGGTCATCTTAGAATCTTTCAAGTAACCGCGCATCAGGTTGGGGCCTCGGACCTGTATCTCGGCCTCAACGTGGGCCCCATCCACCGCAATATCACCATTGGCAATACGAACCTGATTGCCACAGCCCTTGCCCGGGGAACCAATCCGATGTGCCTCGTGATCCAGTGGATTGGATAAAATCTGTGCTGCAGTTTCGGTAATACCCATGGTCTCGACCAATGGGATACCAAAGCGTGCCACAAATGCCTCGTGCACAACTGGTGGCAGTGGGGCCGATGCAGAGCGGCCGAAGCGAACCGCGGCAAGTTCCTCACGTGCAGGTTCACCTGTTGCGTCTGAGCTCAGCAGATAAGAAATTATGGTGGGTACCGCACTAAACCAGGTGCACCGGTTATCGATCACCCAACTCCAGAACTTTGATACCCCAAACTGATGTGGCATCACGACCGAGGAGCCACTCAACAACGGGGCAATCACCGTCACCACCTGGCCATTGATATGGCAAAGCGGCAACACGCACAACGCGCGGTCCTGAGGATTCAGGTGATGGGCTGAAACAGTATTGGCGCCTCCCGCCAGTAGGCTGGCATGAGAGTGAATAACGCCTTTTGGCCGCCCAGTCGTCCCCGAGGTATAAATCAAAAGGGCATCATCCTGCGGGGCCGGGGCAGCCGGTTCCGCAGACCCGGCCGGTGGCAGATCAAGCCCCTGGTCGATGCTCACACATAAGACCGTCACTGCGGACAGGGCCTGGTCACGTGCACCGTGCGCGGCCTCAAGATTGGCCTCGTCGGTAAAGAGGATGCTGACTTCCGAGTGATCAAGCACGTATTGCAAAGTATTCTGGCCCGCTACCGGGTTCAAGGTCACCGTGGTAAACCCGCCATACATGCAGCCCAGAAAGACCTCCAGCGCCAAGCGTCCGTTGCCTGCTAGCAATCCCACGTGTGCCCCTGGTGCCAGCCCGATCGAAGCCAGATACACTGCCAGACGATGCGCACCCTCTCGCAATTGCGCCCAGGTCAGCTCACGCTCGGTTTCGGGAAAAACAGCAAAAACCCTGTCCGGATGCGCTGTAGCTCCGCGGTCAATCACCTGACGCACTGTCAGCTCTCGGCAGTCTGTCAGTACGGCAAATTCCCCGGGCACGTTACTTTCCATAGCGCGACCAGTAATCGGACAGCAGATCCTCGGGAGAAACCTCCTGGGCTGGTATCGGCGTGACAACCCGGACGATATTCAGATAATGCCGGTAATTAAGGTTCTCACTAATGCTATTACCGCCCCAGCTGCCACAACCCATCGACAGCGAGAACGGCAGGGCATTATCAAAGCTCCCACCAGTGGCAAAACAGTGCGCCTGGTTAACGATGACCCGACAGGTCGGCAGTTCGAGTCCGATCCTGATCGGCCGGTCTGGATTCTGCGTATGGATTCCAACCGAATGTCCCGCGCCCTGATAGCTGTAGATCCTGCAGACCTGGGCAAGGGCGGCATCAAAATCTGCCACTCGGTAGAGGGCTAACACTGGACACAGTTTCTCGCCCGAAAAAGGATAATCCGGGCCGGTACCGGTTTCCCCCACCAGCAGCGTGGTGAAGGCTCTGCCCGACTCAGGGATAATGCCTGCCATCTGGGCAATCTGCCTCGCTGATTGGGCAATGACGGCGGGATTCAGCTTGCCCTGAGGCCACATTAATTGTTGCAAGGCCATCTTGGCGTCTGCATCAAGCATCAGGGCACCGCGAGATTCCAGAGAGGCCACCAGAGCATCATAGGCACTATCGACCACAACCACGCTGTTCTCTGACGAACAACTGGTCGCGTTGTCGAAAGTTTTTGAGGCCAGGATTTTCTCAGCCACATCCAGGCATTCAGCCGTTTCGTCGACAATAACCGCCACGTTGCCTGCGCCCACGCCCACTGCTGGCGTTCCACTGGAATAAGCCGCTCGAATATTGTTCTGCGAGCCGGTTGCGACGATTAGGTCAACAGCGCACATGAGTGATTCAGTGGTTACCTTAGTCACCGGCGCTGGCAGTTTTTGAACCAAGGCCGGTGGCGCACCGACAGTCTCAAGTGCGCTCTGGAAAAGGGTAACCAACTCGCCGCAGACTGCCTCACCCCGGGGCGAGGGCGCCAGAATGATCGCGTTGCGCCCTTTCAGCGCATTCATGACCTTGTTAGTCGGGGTAGCCACTGGATTAGTAGACGGCGTAATTGCCCCAACCACACCGACCGGCCTGGCAATCTCTACCATGCCCTGCGCTACATCCTCAGAAATAATCCCTACCGAAGGGGCGCCGGTAAGATCCCTCAACAAGCCCAGCGTTTTCCGGTAATTCTTACTGAATTTGTGGTCAGCATCACCCAGGCCCGTAGCTTGTACAGCATGCTCAGCCAGACGACGGTTGCGGGAAGGCTCCATCACGCTCCAGGCGATTGCCGCTACCACATCATCAACCTGTCTTTGATCAAACTTCTCGTACTCCGCCTGGGCCACGCGGGCACGGGCGATGAGATCGTTAATAAACGCGTCGGGGGTCATAACAGTCTGATCAAAAAAATCGAGTGATTGTTAAATCGGGTGTGCCGACAGCCTGGGCTGCCGGCACACCCAACATCGTAAACGCTAATCGAGACCTTTCAGCAAATCCTCAAGGTAGGGCTGACGCTCTGCCCACATAGCCAACACCTCATCACGCGTCATGATACGCAATGGCGAACCACCAGCCTTCATCTTCTTGGCGACTTTTTTATCCTGAAACATCAGGTGGACTCGCTCTGACAGAAAATCGATGACCTCCTGTGGAGTGCCCTTTCGCGCCATGATACCGCGGAAATTCACACTGGAATCATCCACGTCAATGCCCTGCTCCTTGAAAGTCGGTACATCCGGCAGAAACATGGCCTCACGCTGGTTATCGGCAACGCCAAGGATTTTAATCCGATCACCCTGTCGATAGGCATCCGACAGGTTATTGAAACCCGCCATTACCTGATTACCCAGCACCATCTTCATCGCCTTAACACCGCCACCTGCCGGGATATATTTAAGCTTGATGTCAGCCGCTCTCTCGAACTGCAGATGAGCAATATGATGTCCCACGTACAAGCCAGCTCCACTTACGGTAATGGTGCCGGGATTCGCTTTGGCATGGGCAACCACATCGGCTACGGAGTTAAAAGGACTGTCTTTAGGGGCAATCAGTACGGCAGGGTCTGCACCCCAGTTAGCAATCGGCTCCAGATTATCGATATTGTATTTGGTATCAAACTTGATCGACTGCGCGATAAAGTGTGGCACATTATAGGCAGCGAGCTGGTGACCATCTTTGCTTGCCTTCGCGGCAAACCAGTTCCAGCCTTTCTGTCCACCAGCGCCGGGCTTGTTGAAGATCACAATAGGCATGTTCAGGTATTTTTCCTTACCTGCCATCATCGTCACGATGCGGGCCTGAAAATCGGTAGCACCACCGGGCCCATAGGCAACGGTTACCTGTACCGGAGCACTTGGATAGTCCTCAGCGAGGACAACCTGGATTGGCGCCATCAGCAGCAACGCACCCAGTGCTGTGGTACCGGCCTTAACAATGTATTTCAGAACTGACATTTCAACCTCCTGATTTGTAGGACTGGGTTTTGTCCCATCTGGGACGGGTACTCCATGAGGACCGTGTCACCCTTACAACCAAGGGGGCAAAGACCCCACGAAAAAAACTGTGTCAAAAAAGGATTCCTCTGGGCGTCATGACCTGTAGCATGTGCTCAAAAGACAGGTAGACAATCCCGGTAAACGCCACACTTACTGAGGCCAACGTGAGGAGACTGCGCCGGTTTCGTAGCGGTAGGTAGCAAAACGCGATAAGGACAAACGCGAGCAAAGAAGATACGTAAAAACCCAGTACCTCCAACACCATCAGGTAGCCCACGATCACAACGCTGCCTGCGCCGATATCAGCCCAACCCGCAGTCTCTTGCGCATCACTGCTGTGCCGTGAACGGATTCCGTCCCACAGCACCACGATCGAAAGCCCGGTCATGATGAAAGCAAGCAACTGGGGAAAGAAAAAAGCCTCGCCGCTGCCGAAAAAAAGCGCAGCGCCCAGAATAATCAACGACAGCACGGTGACACCGAGTCCTCCGGCCAGACTGCGATCAGCGCCCGCACCTGCGGCGGCGCCAGCACGGCGTTGCTGTTTTATCTCGGCAAGGATGCTGTAAACGATCGAGATCAGGCAAAGAGCAACCAGGACAATATTGATCGTTCCCAGGAAAAAGTAAGAGAACATGCCCTCCCCTGTTTCCGCAATCATCTTACCCATCTGGAAGTTATCCTCGGCGATCGGTCCCAGGATGATGCCCAACACCATCGGCGCTGCGCTGAAGCCGTAGCGGCTGCCGACATACATCAAGGCTCCCAGCGCGGCCATGACGAGCACATCCGAATAACTGTTCTGGATGCTGTAGGTGCCAATAACGGCCAGAACGGTTACCGCCGCCGCCATGTAGTGGCTTGGTACCCGCATCACCCAGTAGCTGCTGGTACGGCTAAGACCCAGGCCCAGGACCAGCATCAGCCCCTGGGCAATCAGGAGTGAACCAATGAAGGTCCAGGTCACCTGCGCGTGTACTGTAAAAAGATCCGGCCCAGGGAACAGGCCGTTGATCAGCAACCCACCCAGCAATACCGCCGCGGTTGGACTGCCGGGCACGCCCAAGGTTAAAAGGGGTACCAGAGAGGGGCCCACCATCGCATTATTTGCAGACTCAGCCGCAATGACGCCGTCCGGCTCACCTTTGCCGAAGCGCTCCGGGTCGTCACTGAACTTGCGGACCTGGTCATACGCCACCAGGCCTGCAATCTGCCCGCCCGCACCAGGGATGATGCCAACAATCACACCGGAAACCGTGCCCACTGCGAGTGCCTTGAAACGCCGCAGGTTGTACCTGATCGAATCGATCAATCGGTGGTTCTCCAGGCTGTATAGGCTACCGGTGCTCTTTTCCCGGGCGGTGACCATCAACTGAAACACCTGCGGGATAGCGAACAAACCGATAAGCGCTGCCACCACGTGTACCCCACCCGTCACATGATCTGAAAACACGAACCGCGCTTCGCCGAAGATCGGGCTGATCCCGATAGTCGATATCCACAGCCCTGCTGCTCCTGAAAGCAATCCTTTGACCACCGACTTGGAGCCAACACTACCGATCACGGTCACACCGACAATCGCAATCCAGAACAGTTCCGCCGGGCCAAAGGCCAAGGCCAACTCGGCAAGAGGCGGGGTGAAAAAGATCAGCACCACAACGCCGATCACCCCACCGATGAAAGAACTGATAAAACAATAATGCAAAGCTTCAGACGCACGGCCCTGCTTGGCCAGGGGATGCCCATCAAGGACAGTGGCGATATTGGCCGGTGCACCCGGTATATTGACTAAAATTCCACTGATGGCGCCGCCAGCGACTGTTGCCGTATAAACAGCGCCCAGAAGAACCAAGCCAGTCGCTGAATCCATGTGGAAGGTAAATGGAATCAGCAGCGCGACGGCCATCGTTGGGCTGAGCCCAGGCATCGCACCCAGCACCAGTCCTGCGCCCGTCGCCAGCACAAGGACGAGCATGATCTCGAGTGTCAGCACATCACCGAAGAACTGAATAAACTCCAATTCCTACTCCTCCTGCAAAAGTCCCACCGGAAGCCCTCGCTGACAGCCCTGATGGCGACTTCGCCCCATTCACGATATACTATTTATATAAGTAATATAACTCATCTATATGTCTTAAATTATGTCCAAAATAGAACCAATACAGGTCGAAATTACCGAAAAATCTGATTTTCCCGTCGCTGCACCCCCAGGAAAACCGCTCTATCGGGTCGTCGAGGACTACCTACGCCAACAGATCGACAGCGGGAAACTCGCACCGGGCGACCTGATACCCTCCGAACCTCAGCTGGCCAGCAAGATCAATGTCAGCGTGGGTACCGTCAAAAAAGCGATAGAAAATCTGGTACGAGAACGGCGTCTTTATCGCCATCAGGGTAAAGGTACCTACGTATCAAGAATCGATTTCAACAACAGTCTTTTTCGCTTCTTCTCCTATGGCACCCACAGTGGAAACCCGGTACGCATCCATAAGGAAACTCCCGTGCGCGAACTGCGCCAGGGCCCCGATGAGATCTGTCACAAATTACAGACACCGGAACATTGCCAGATGGTTTATATCGAGCGTGTTGGCTATCGAGAAAAAATGCCGGTATTGATAGAAAAATGCTGGTGGATTGCGTCGATGGTGCCAGGCCTTGAAAAAGAGGAGGTCCATATTCCCGACCTGATGTATGCCGTGGTTGTGGACCAACTCGGCGTACCCATTATCCGCTCCGAGGAATCCCTAACTGCAGAGATCGCAGATCAACACACAGCACACACACTCGACATCGATCCTGGCGCCCCACTCGTCGTGCTACATCGCCTGACCTACACCCAGGGCAACCGACCTATTGAATTTCGTATTACGCGCGGCCGGGCAGATAGTTTCAGCTACCGTACTGAGATTCGTTAAACAAGAAGAACGGATTCTGTCAAACCAATCGCCAGAATCTGAATCATCAGAAATTAAGCGAAATATCCCGATGACCCGCGGTGCACCCTGCCACAAACAGTGCCAGTTCTCTGGGCATCTTGGTTTGCTGGCGAATCCCCAGGGTACCCCTGATTGCCTCTTCGTATCGCACCAGCCCAGAATAAAGGTCTGACAGTGCCCGCTCTCTCCAGATAATCTGCTGATTGAACTCCTCGATAGCCTGATCATATAACTTTTGTGCTTTTTCGACTTTAGGCTTTTTCTTGCCCAGCGCCCTTCGCGCCTTGGATATCTTGGACTTAATCTGGTCCGCGCCTTTAATGCCACTGAACTTCTTTGCCAGAGCCTTAAGAGCGGGTACGGTCTGCTTAGCCTGGGGCTCGTTGATCTGCTCCTGCAGGACAAGCAGTTCGCCTTCCAGAACCTTTAGATCGGCGCTGGCATTGAGTACTGCAAGAAACTCGGCAATAGGTTCATAGGCACTATCCGCACCACGTCGGTACTGCCGTCGCGCCGTCGTTTCCGCCTTAGATAACCCGACAAAGTCTTCGCGCGTTTGCTGCCAGTCTGATGGAATTTCTTGTGTCAACGCATCGTGCTGTGTCTTGTGCTCATGCAATTGGTCTTCAAGTGCACTCCTCTGAGCAGTCGCCCCATCAGAAGCCAGTCGCCCCAGTTGCAGTTTGACCTGGGTAATCTCTTCATCCGATTGTCGAAGTTGCATCTGCAACCGTCGCACGTGATTATGTACGGCGCGGTATTGTTCTTGCGCACCAATAACAGTGCTATTCGCCTCTTGCACCTTCACCAGTAATGCGGGTACTGCTTCGGCCTGGTCCAATCCCTTGGTAAGACTGGAGACCATTTTCTTGGGAAGATAACTGATATCGAGCCCGCGAACCTGGCTGATAGCCGCCTCGAGTTCACCGGTCTGATCAGAGAACTGGCTGGCAACATATTCCTCTATACAAATCTGTAACTTCGGATTACGCGGCGGTGGTGCCGTTTCTGCTGTAAAGGCAACCCGGTTTGGCAGGTAATTGACCAGCGCAGGATTGGCTGCAACGATGCCCAGCGCCACCAACTGCAACACAATAAATGCAATAACTCCCTTGTACATCTCAACAGTCTTGACAATGGCTGGCGCCACACCGCGCAAATAGAAAAGAGCAAAGCCGAAAGGCGGTGTCAGGAAAGAAGTCTGCACGTTAAGCCCGATCATCACCCCCAGCCAAACCGCGGTTACATTGGCCGATGGATCGGTCAGCAGAATCGGTGCAATGATCGGAACCACCACAACCGCGATCTCAATAAAATCCAGGAAAAAACCCAGAACAAAGATCACAGCCATCACGATGATGAACTTGGCCCAGAACCCACCGGGCAATTGGTTCAAAAAGTCACGAACCAGGTCTTCACCGCCAAAGGCACGAAAGGCTGCTGTCAGCATTGCGGCACCCAGCAGGATGATAAAGACCAGGGAAGTCGTCTTGGCGGTCTCGACCATTACACCTTGTAACGTGTCGTCAATCTGGAAGGCTCGGATGGCGCTCCAGATCAGCGCGGCGAGCAAACAAAGCGCAGAGATTACCGCAACCGTGAGCACTATCATATCGGTGCTGGTATTGATCTGCCGAACATTAATATCAAAGTAGTACAACAGTACACCCACAACTCCAAGGGATACGATACCTAACAGGGCCGGCAGGTAAGCACCCCGCTGCCCCGCTCTTAAACGGTACCCCGCCATAAACAGCGCACCTGCCGCCCCAATTGCACCTGCCTGATTGACGGTCGCGATGCCCGCAATAATCGACCCCAACACCAGAAAGATCAGGCCTAGAGGTGGCACCAGTATCAGCAGCACCTTCATAAGGAAAGCCAAATCAAAGGCGCCTTCGTACCGCACTGTGGGCGCCACTTTAGGCCGCAGCAAGGCATAGCCCAGAATAAATACCATGTACAAAACAACCAGCACCAGTCCGGGAACAAATGCGCCTAAGAACATCTCGCCTGCGCTTGTAGAAGAGACACCAAACTCCGATGGCATCGTCAGTTCACCCGTTGCCACTTTGTGCAGGGCCTTGCGTGCGGTCCCGGCCTGATCAGTGGCGCTCGCAAGCTGATCAGCGAGAATGATCAGCACGATCGACGGGGGAATGATCTGCCCGAGTGTGCCAGAAGCCGCGATGGTGCCGGTTGCCAGTGGCCGCGAGTAGTTGTTTTTCAGCATTGCAGGCAATGAGATCAGGCCCATGGCCACCACCGTTGCACCTACAATGCCCGTGGTTGCCGCAAGCAGGGCACCAACGAAGACGACAGAAATCCCAAGGCCACCCGGGATTGGGCCGAACAATTGCGCCATCGTCACCAGCAGGTCTTCCGCAATACGGGAACGCTGCAGCATGATGCCCATAAAAATAAAAAGCGGAATAGCAATCAAGGTATCCCGCTCAACTTCCCAGTAGACCCCCCGCAAATTAGTCACACCCGATGTCAGCCACTCGCCTGGGCCTCCATGGGCAAAGAAAACATCCACATCGCCCATCGTGAGATACCCGGCAACGGCAGCAAGACTGATGGTGATAATCGCCGATCCGGGCAAGGCAAATGCCACCGGAAATCCCACCCCCAGCGCCAGGGCCATGAGAACAATCAACAGTGCAAGAAAGACCAGTTCCATGAATTGTGCCTGTTAGCCCGACGGAGGTGCCGGATTCCGTTTGCCAGGCTGGCCCCGGTAATCGGCAACCGAATCCAGAAAATAACTCACAAACTGAATCGCCATAGTTACAGCAAAAATTCCCAGAAATGCGGCCATTAGATACTTCACATACATACCGTAGCCAGATTGTGATACTTCAAAATTCACCACCGGCATATTGATGATTGCCATCTTGGTGCCCATGCCTACAAGCATGATTGTCCATGACATAGACAGACCCAAGATTATCGATCCGACCGCATTAATAAGACCTTTGCGCTTGGGTTTAAACGCCGAATAGAAAACATCGACCCGCACGTGCCCCTCTTCAAGCAGTGTGTAGGCACTGGCAAACAAAAATAACGCTCCATACCAGAAACGCACCAGATCACCCATGAACGCCTGCTCATACGAAAAGATAAACCGGGTGAACACAATTGCCAGTTCAGCGATCACAATCAGCAGGCTGAGCCAGATAAACCCAAGAGAGCGAGAAAATGCCGCAATAATGACACTGAGAATCATCAGTGGGAAGTGAACATACATGCCGCGGTAGCTCGGCCGACTCAATGACTTGGCGATATCTTCACCAACAAAAATCGGTAACCAGCCCTCGACCCGTAGGAAAGACACCAGCATATCACCGACACCCACCAGCAAAACAATCCAGAAGGCTGCACGAACCAGGTACGCATTGATATCTGAGATTAGAACACCGTCGGCTCTTAAAGAACGGTCTCGGCTTGACAGCACATAGACCAGTGCCACAACAGCGCCTGCCCCATACGCCATCGTCTGAACCCACGACAGGGTGCCTGGATCCTCTTCAAAGAAAACAGGTGAGATTCCCGGCCAATCCAATGACAACTCAAGCACATTATTGACAAGGAAAACGGTTATGGCGGCGAGCATTGTCCAGCTAAAAAGGCGAACGCCCACATCAATCCGATCACCCATTTTTGTGTGGTCCGGCCCTGCCTCACCCATTACGACGCCTCAAAGTGCGAGACGGGGCATAAGCCCCGTCCCTCACTCACCTTGTTAAAGATGAAACGACTAACCGCCGATACCCAGTACCCGGTTTCTCTGGTTAGAGAAAGCAACCTCGGCAATCCGTTGCCAGGCACCAAGCTCCCGCAGAGTAGACTGGAAGTGATCGTTGATCTTCTGGGCTAGAGCGCTGTGATCACGAACATTCTCAAACACCTCGGCGGCTGCTTCACCGAAACTATCGTAGGTATCTTCTGAGAATTCCTTGAGGACTACGCCGTGCTCATCGACCATCTTGGCCAGATACTCACCGTTATTGGCCTGGCACTCTTCGTACTGAGCTGCGTGCTCTTCCAAGCATGCTGCCGTAATTACGGCCTGCTCCCAACTGCTGAGTGATCCCCACCACGATGCGTTCATTCCGAAAGCAAGGCCACCGCCTGGCTCGTGGAAGCCCGGATAGTAGTAATACTTGGCCGCCTCATAGAACTTCATGAAATAGTCGTTATACGGGCCTACCCATTCAGTCGCATCAATCGCGCCGGACACTAGATTCTCGTAGATCTGGCCACCGGGCAACGATACGGGCGAAGCACCCAGCATAGCCATACAGTCGCCACCCAGACCGGGAATACGCATCTTAAGACCTTTGAGATCGTCAGCTGAGTTAATCTCTTTGTTGAACCAGCCACCCATCTGAGTTCCAGTCGCACCACAGGCTATAGCCTTGAGACCAAATTCACCAGACATTTCATCCCACAGAGCCTGACCACCTTTGAACTTGATCCAGGCATTCCACTCTACAGTGGTCATGCCAAACGGAACACTCGTGAAATAGGCAAAACCAGGATGCTTACCTTTCCAGTAGTAGTCCGCTGCGATATACGCCTGCGAGTTGCCAGAAGCCACGTCATCGAAACTGTCGAACGCACCGACCTTCTCGCCTGCAGCGTAATAAGTGGTATTAATCCGACCCTCACTAAGTTCAGTAATACGGGCCGCCAGTCGCTGGGCACTAATTCCCAGGCCCGGAAAATCCCTTGGCCAGGTCGAGACAATTGTCATGTCCCGGCTCTGCCCAGCGATTGCGGGTGCCGCGAGCACACCTGCTGCTGCGGCCGTTCCCGTTCCGGCTTTCTTCAGAAAATCACGTCTTTCCATGCTCCCTCCTTACGATTAGGGCTTTAATATTTTTTCCGTCTCGGTCAACAGATAAAGACCGACGCCAACTAGTATGTCAAAACTGGATAATGCCGACAACAACTATAGTAAGCATTTCCCAGGTGGCCTCTGCTCTGCACAGAGGGCTCAAAACCCGGTAAAACCCAAAAACCCGCGTTTTTGGCTGCAAAGCATCATATTGAGTTGATTTGACACGGCGGATAAATCGACCCAAGCATTAGAAATTCAAGGAGAATGGGATAGTCCATGAGTCAACTTAGCCTGAGAAAAGAAGGAACAGCCCGAACCATCGCCATGAAGGGTGGGGGCTACTACAGCGAGCGCACTCGGGGTGCCAAGGATGTCATCGACAATGCCTCTGGCATGCTGATAGAGGCAGTCGACCAGATTCTCCCACCGGCCCAGGGCCACCCCGTTACGCTCGCCGACTTCGGCGCCGCAGACGGTGGCACCTCCCAGGAGGCGATCAAGGCCTGTATTGAGAAAATCCGAGTCCGGTTTCCGGGCACTCAGGTACAGATCACCTATACGGATCTACCTAATAATGACTTCAGCGCGTTGTTCAGGAATCTTCTCGGGTTTGAGCAGCAGGTGCACCGAACCTACCTGACCGAACTTGAAGACGTGTTTGTGAACGCCTGTGGGATCGGTTTTCACCAGCAACTTCTACCCGACGCGTCGCTGGATATCGGATTCTCCGCCACCGCAATGCATTACCTCTCCGAGAAACCCTGCACCATCGATGACCATGTTCATATGGTAGGGGCAACGGGGGATGCGGCCAGAGCGTTCGCAGAACAGGCCGCGCAAAACTGGCTTGATATTCTGCTTGCTCGCGCAAAAGAGTTGCGACCGGGTGGGCGACTGGTCATGCTGAACTTTGGCATCGATGAACAGGGGCGGTACCTGGGCAACACAGGTGGTGTGAACATGTTCAATACTTTCGCAGCGCTGTGGCAAAAGATGGCTCAGGAGAAAATTATTTCAGACGCAGAATTCAAAGACACG
The DNA here is from genome assembly GCA_002726415.1 of Acidiferrobacteraceae bacterium. Lineage (GTDB taxonomy): Bacteria > Pseudomonadota > Gammaproteobacteria > Arenicellales > UBA868 > UBA868. Next base: position 12,804 of record PBSU01000050.1, read on the forward strand.
GCATTCCCGCAGTACTACCGGACGATCGAGGAGTTTTGCGCACCACTTGAGGATAAATCATCAGCGGTTTTTCAAGCGGGCCTGAGGCTGGTTACAGCTCATACTGGCGTTGTAGGCTGTCCCTATCGAAGAGCATATGATGAAGCCAGTGGTGCCATGTCCGCCGCCCAGTTCGCGGCAAGCTACGTTCCTACTTTGAGATCATGGAGCGAGGCGGTCTTTCTGAGCGGTCTGGATAACAGTCGGGCCCTGGAAGAACGTCACGCGATCGTTGATGAATTTTATAAACGCTATGAGAGCCAGGTGGCGAACCATCCTGATGGCCACGCGATGGACTACGTGCACTGCTATCTCGCTTTGGAGAAGGTCAAGCTCTAAGGCCAGATTACGCCCGAGATCACTTTCGACCCACTCGAGACCGGCTGAACCTGCGATAGTTCTCTCGCGCTTCAGATCCCCGGCAATGGCTTTCGCAAACGTTTAATCAGATCAGTCGATTCGCGCCATAAAGTCAATCTAGCTCGGGTGAGGCCTCTAGGCACTGATCAACAAAGTCAGTTGGGACCCCGAGCCCTTTCGCAATCTCGTGCACA
>PBSU01000051.1 GCA_002726415.1 Acidiferrobacteraceae bacterium
CGCTGAAAGTCTCCGCGCCTGTGAGTTTTGCTCGGTTGCATCTGGCACCGCTGGTGGCGACATTTACCCAGGAATATCCCCAGGTACAACTGCAGGTGGTGGCAAGCGATCGCTTTGATGATTTTTTCCACGAGCAGATTGATCTGCTGATCCGCATTGCCGAGCTCAAGGATTCCAACATGGTGGCAAGACGTCTGGCCCCCAGCCGACGGGTATTTTGTGCATCGCCAGAGTACCTGGCCCGGGCGGGCACCCCGCAAGTGCCCGCTGACCTGGCAAAGCACAATTGTTTGTTGCTGCGCTTTCCCGGCTCGCAGCAGTGGCGCTGGGCGTTGACACATCCCTCGGGACGCCAGGAGACATTGAGTCTTTCGGGCACGATGGATTCGGATAACTCAGAGATCCTGACGAGTTGGTGTCTGGCTGGCCACGGTATCGCCATGAAAGATGTGTGGGAAGTAGGCCCCTACCTGCGTGATGGCACATTGTGTGAGGTATTAGCATCACACCCGCCCGTGTCCTATCCGATCACGGCGTTATACCCTCACAGCCAGTACCTGCCGCCAAGGGTAAGGCTCTTTATCGACTTCTTATTAGCCCAGTTGGGCGAGCTGCCTTACTGGGAAGAGCAATGTTAAGGCGCAGCGAGCCCATGATGAGGTCAATTCAACCCGCCGGCGGACCCATTAGTCCAACATAACAGGTAAAAACGATATGATGTGATGGCGATCACATCCGGCTGTAATGATCATGGTGCACATTGACGCGATTGCGTTGAACCGCTGGCGGTTTACCGATGGCTTTGAAACCAAAACAAATCAAACTGGGTACGGTGCCAATCCGGGGTAGCTTCTTTTTGTGGGGGCTGCTCATTTTGGTTGTGATGATGCCACAATCGGGTGTTGCCGATGAAATGGCGCCGGCCGCCAGGGATAACCCAATCGTGGTCTATACCCGGATGGCTCCAGGACCGGAGGACGACGGGCCGGGGCGGATGTTGCTGGAGCGCATTGAGGATGACAACACGCTGCGCGTGTTGGTCGGTATCGATTTTGATATGGTGGCGCCGCACGAATTGTCTGCCCGTGATGCCAAGGCGCAGGCTGTTGATATGGCCAAAGTACAAGGCGCGGTGCTGCAGCGTGTCTTCGAGCCTGCAAAGAAGAAAGGCCTGCTCTGGCAGTTTCGCGATATCCCTTTTATGACGCTTGAGGTCAACCGTGAGCAGTTACGCAAGGTGTTGGTTGATCCTGCAGTCGTGAGCGTGCAGGAGGACGCCGTCGCACAACCGATGCTGAACGACAGCACCGATGTGATTCGGGCAGATCAGCTTTGGAGTATGAGCCCCCAGCTGCGGGGTAAGGGCCAGGCGATCGCGATCCTGGATACCGGTAGCAATCATGCGACTATGCTCAAAGACCAGGTTGTGGCCGGTGGGTGTTTTTCTTCCAGCTACTCGTATTACCCGTCGTACTCATTGTGTGCCGGCGGTGCATCTTCGCGAACCGGTTTGTCGGCTGGCAGTAATTGTCCGACAACGGTAGGTGGCTGTGACCACGGCACCCACGTTGCTACCATTGCGGCTGGGGATGATGGCTCGCTGCGCGGCGTGGCCCGCGAGGCCGGAGTTATCCGGGTGCAGGTATTTTCCAAGTTCACCAGCAGTTACTGGTGCGGCGGTTATGCGCCTTGTGTGATGTCCTATGGCTCTGATCAGGTGCGCGGCTTGGAGTATGTCTACAGTTTGCGCAATACCTTCGATATCGCTGCCGTCAACATGAGTCTGGGTGGGGGCTATTACTCCTCTTCGTGCGACAGCCGTGCACCTGCCATTGCCTCGATCATCAACCGTTTGACAAGCGCCGGCATTGCTGTCGTGATTGCGGCGGGCAACAGCGGCATGAATGGTTACATCAGTTACCCCGCCTGCATCAGCAATGCCGTGGCCGTGGGTAGCTCAACCAAGACCGATGGTCTTTCGTCTTTTTCCAATCATTCACCGCTGATCGATCTGTTGGCCCCGGGGCACAGCATTATGGCCGGGGTGCCCAGCCGTTCCTACCGGCGTATGAGCGGCACTTCTATGGCCGCACCGCATGTAGCGGGCGCGTTTGCTTTATTGAAAAGTTATGACCCGAATGCCTCTGTATCTGAATTGCAGACCGCACTGGCCTGTACTGGAGAGCCGATTGCCCGAGGCGGCGTCAGCCGTAACCGCATCGATATGCGCAGCGCCTACCAGTTTCTGAAGAAAGGCATGAGCGGCTGTACCAAGGCGGAGGACAGCTCGACCCCGGACTGGATCCCGAGACACGGCTGGTTCTGACATGACCCCTGGTACTACCACCTGGCAATCTGCAGTGATCTGGTACTCCGCGCTTGCTCCATCGTTGCGCAAGGGCACCCTGGTGGCGATGCTGGCAGCCTTTTTGTCGCCTGTCCTGGCGCAGCAAAATGAAGAGGCAGCGGTGCTGCTGCGCACGATCCAGGCCCTTGAGAGTCTGCGCTACGAGATCATCCAGGAGCGTAGCCGCTTTAATGCCACGCCCGAGCCTACCGATGAAGCCGAACTGCAGACCTGGCGGGCAATAGCACAAGACATGTCTTTAACATTGGCCGAAATCGAATTGGCGATCGGGAGTTATCAAAAGCGTTATCGCAAGGTTGCAGGCTCGGCAGCATCGCCGCCCGCAAGTGATATGCCACCCCTGCTGCCTGAATGAACGATGAACACGGTGGCGATCAAACCTAAAGCGTGGGCAATGGCTCTGGGCCTGTTTTTTGCCTGGCCGTTTACAGCCCTGGCCGACCCCGGGCCGTTGGCTCAGACGCCGATCCTGACATCGGCGGCAAGTGCACCCAATATCCTGATCGTAATTGACGATTCCGGCTCCATGGGATGGCGCCGTTCGGGTCAGCCCAAAACGCCCATGCACCAGGCCCAGGATGCCGCTATCGCGCTGCTGGATTCGCTCAGCAAGGTTCGGGTTGGGGTAGGGTCATTCAGCCGTTATAACTTTGGCGGCGAACTGGATCAGCCGATCGTAGACCTGGATGCAAACCGCGCACTGATCTACAAGGCGGTGCGCGACCTCTACCCCCGAGGGGGCACACCGTTGGTGGGCACATTGCAACATATGGGCCGTTACTTTGTTGGCCTTGGTGGTACGGTTAATCCGGGCAATAGTGCCTCGACCAACTGTACGGCTAATGGGCAATATCGCGGCGCCTTGACGCTGCACCCGGATGACGCCCCACGCGGGTACCCCCTGAGCGAAGTTTTTCCCAGTGGACCCAACAAGGGTTGGACACGCTCGACAGCGCAGTCACCGGTGTGCCACTGGTGCCAGAAAAACTTTCTTATTCTGTTGACCGATGGCTGGGGTTGGGGTGATGCCTCAACGCCGTTGCGCAACTACTGCCCCACCTGCTACCACCCCTTGATCAGTGTGGCGGCGGCGCTCAATGATATCGATCTGCGCCCGGACGTGGACGACTTTGAGGGCAGCGAGTCGAAAAATAATCTGGTCACCTATACCATCGGTTTTCATACCAGCCAGGCGCTACTGAAAGAGACGGCAAAGAAGGGCGGTGGGCTTTACTTTGAGGCTGATAACGAGAGCGAACTGACGGCCGCTTTTGCCAAGATTGGCGAGGATATCCTGGCCCACACCAGCGGCTCAGCATCAGCCGCGACGTTCAGCACAAGCCTGCTGCAAAGCGGCACTGATCTTTATCTGACGACCTTCAACACCGAGTACTGGACCGGCGACGTGATTGCCGGCACTCTGGATCCCAGTGGCAGGCCCGGCGGCAAGCGCTGGTCGGCAGCTAATCGACTGGATACGGCGAGCAACCCGGACACGCGCGTAATGCTGAGCTGGAACAGTGAGAATGAGTCACCGACGGGCACCTGCCCGGGGCCATCAACGAAAGCCGCGCCCAAAGCACGCCCAGGCGGTATTCCTTTTCGATGGGATTACCTGTCAACACTGCAGCAGCGTGATCTGCTTGACCAGGCGAGTGCGTCGGGCAATCTTGTCTATGAGCGCAAATGGGGGAGCACCGGATCAGGTGGGGGCAAGTTTGGACTGCCTTTTGATGTGGCCACCGACAGCCAGGGCAACGTGTACGTGGTTGATTACAACAATCATCTGGTGCAAAAGTTCGATCTGGATGGAACATTCCTCACCCAATGGGGTGGCACGGGATCGGGCGTTAAGAATCTCAATTACCCCGTGGGGATTGCTACCGATAAAGACGACAACGTCTATGTCGCACAGCATGGCTCGCACACCGTAAAAAAATTCAATGCTGCGGGCGATTATCTGGCGAGCTATGGTGGTTATGGGCTTGCACCAGATCAGCTGTACTACCCGTTTGATGTTGCAGTGGATTCGTCCGGCAATCTTTATGTTGTCGAACTGCAGAGTCACCGCATCAAGGTTTTTAATGCCAGTGGTAACTTTGTGCGCGAGTGGGGCGGCAAAGGCAGCGCTGCGGGACGTTTCTGGAGTCCCAATCGGATTGCGATTGATCTTGCCGATAACGTTTATGTTTCGGATTACGTCAATCACCGGATTCAAAAATTTGATACCGATGGTAATTTTCTTGCCCAGTGGGGTAGTTATGGTACGGGTGATGGGCAGTTTCGCTACCCTTATGGTGTGGCCACTGACGGCAGTGGTAACGTATTCGTGGTGGAGTACTTCAATCGGGTGCAGCAGTTCGATGCAGCTGGCAACTTTATAGAAAAGTGGGGTTCGTCTGGTTCAGGAGACGGCCAGCTCAGATACCCACGGGGCATCGGTGTGTACGATGGTGGTGTGTGTGCCGGCTCGAGCTTCTTTGTCGCTGATGCCTACAACTACCGGGTGCAGAAGTTCTCCAGCCCCGGTAGCGCTCATATCAGTGCCGAGATTGGGAAGGCGCGTCTTCGTTACCTGCGCGGCGAGCGCACTAATGAAAAAGCCGGCTGGGGCTTTCGCGAAAGACAAAGTCTGCTGGGAGATATCATTCACTCGTCTGCGGTGTATGTGGGTAAGCCCTCTCTTAACTGGCCCTCAGGCGGCGCTTTTCCGTCGGGGGATAAAGCCTATTCTCGGTTTGCCCGGGATAAGCGCAGCCGCCGCCCGGTCGTAGCCGCCGGGGCAAACGACGGGATGCTGCATGTGTTTGCAGCCGATAATGGGAATGAGTTATTGGCCTATCTGCCGGGCAATCTTTTCTCGAGCGCAAAGAGTCAGGGCTATCACTATCTGACTGACCCTGACTACGCACACCGTTACTATGTAGATGGTACGCCGGCAGTTTCAGATGTTTTTATTCCCTCGCGCTTTTCGACCACAGCCCAGTGGCGCAGTGTGCTGGTGGGTATCGAAGGCTCGGGCGGGCGTGGCCTGTTTGCTCTGGATGTGACCGACCCTGACCGGTTTGCCGAGGCTAACGCAACTGATCTGGTGCTGTGGGAGTTCTCCAGCGTGCACGATCCACACCTGGGACGCACTTTGGCACGGCCAACTATTGCGCTGCTGCCTAACGGGCGCTGGGCGGCGATTGTCGGTAACGGCTACCAGCATACCGCCACCGGTACGCCTTCTTCCGGGCAGGCGGAGCTTTTTGTGATTTATCTTGATGGCGGCCTTGATCGCAAGTGGAGCGAGGGGCGTGATTATCTGCGTATCCCGACGGGAGTTGGGTCGGTTAGCCGGCGTAACGGCCTTTCGACCCCAGCCGTTATCGACACTGATGGTGACCGGGTGGCCGATCGGGTCTACGCAGGCGATATCCAAGGCAACCTGTGGGCCTTTGACCTATCCAGTAACAAAGCAGTTGACTGGAAGGTTGCCCATGGCGGGCCACTTTTCAGCGGTGCCCGCAAACAGCCGATCACGGCCCGACCTGAGATCATCCGCCACCCAGCGATGCCCCTGGCCGGCAATCAACCCAATCTGATGATATTTTTTGGCACAGGGCAGTACCTCGTGCCAGGAGACAACACCACGACTGATACGCAGAGTTTCTATGCAGTGTGGGATCGGGGTGATGGCAAGCTGGAGCGTTCTGATCTTGTGGAGCAGGTCTTTTTGCGCACGAATCAAAGCGGTGGCCGGGTTACCGATCCGGATCGCTGGCAGGAGCTGAAAGTTGATTACAAAAAGGCAAGCGCTGGCGATCGTTACGGTTGGTATCTGGATCTGCCCGATAGCGGCGAGCGGGTGGTCACCGATGCGCGCTATCGCGGTGGACTGATTTTCTTCAATACGTTGGTGCCGACGGATCCCCGCCCCTGTGCGGCCGGTGGCACAGGTTGGATGATGTCGGTAGACGCTTTGACCGGTGGTAGTCCGCTCGCGCCTGCTTTTGACTTTGACGGTAACGGCGAGATCGATACCGACGGTGACACCGAAGTGATTGGCGGCGAAGGTGGCAAAAAGAAGCGGCGCATCGGTTTTGCCGGCAAGAAATACTATTCGAAAAATGGCATACCCACCGGTGTGTCGATCATCGGTGATAACCGCTATACCGCCGGCAGTGGAACCGATGATGCATCTGAGGTTACCGTGGAAGCCCTACAGCCGGGCGACGATGCACCGGCTGGCAGGATGTCCTGGGATCAGTTGTTGCCAGAGTAGCGCTTTCGTGTTCTGATCTCCCCGGCCCCAAGGGGCACCTGCAAAAAGATAAAACAGGAGGGAGACATGTCGGGCAAGGTGATAGCATTTTTTCCAGAGGCGGCCTTTGGGCCGGCCCTGAATTCAGTGGGCATCGCGCAGGCTTGCGAGAAACTCGGCCATAAAGCGGTTTTTCTGACCGACCCGGGCATGCAGGGAGTGTATTCGGGCTATGGATTCGATGAATACACCGTCAATATGTCTGAGCCGATGCCGCCAGAGGAGATGGCCAAGTACTGGACGGACTTCATCAACGGCCATATTCCCAACTTCGATCTCACAGCATACGAGCAGATCGATAACTACGTAAAGGAATGCTGGGAGGCGATTGTTGAAACGGCTATCTGGGCTGAAAAAGAACTGCCCAATGTGCTGCACAAAGTGTCACCCGATATTATCTGTGTGGATAACGTAATTCTGTTTCCCGCTATCAAGCGTTATGCCCGTGAGCAGAACAAACCCTGGGTGCGGATCATTTCCTGCTCAGAGAACGAGATTGCTGATCCGAGTATTCCACCGCATCTTTCAGGGTGTGGCGAAAACGATGCGGCTTGTTTTGCCGCTTATCAGGATCACTTCAACGAGGTCGTCAAGCCGA
>PBSU01000052.1 GCA_002726415.1 Acidiferrobacteraceae bacterium
CGGCTATGCCATATAGCTCAAGATCGATCGCCAATGCATCGAAGACCTCGATGCGCACCACCGCCAATAATCCGCGCAGCGTAGCGTATGCCGTGATTGCCATTACCATCAGCACCAACAGAGATTTGAGGTTGCCAGCGCCAACCCGCACCAGGGTGCGCTGACCGCAGCCGGCACCTAAGGTCATGCCAATGCCGAATAAAAAGCCGCCGACCAGAAAACCGACGAGGCCAAAGTTAGCCCCCAGATAAATAGATCCACCAAGATCCAACCAACCCAACTGGTGCATGGTCTGAGCACCAAGAATGGCCACGCCGATTGAAAGCATCCAGGCGCGAAAGCGCACCCGGGAGTCCATGTTAATCCAGTCGCTGATGGATCCCATGATACAAAAATGAGTTTTGTTTGCGATCGCACCAAAAAGCATCGCACCGAGAAAACCCAGGATTGAGACCTTATGAACTACAGACCACTCTTCCATCGCGTTATTGCTCCCGTCGAGAGATGCCGAAAGAATTTTTCGTGACTCCCAACAATATACCCAAAAAAAAGCTGGCAGATCAGTACAACCTCAAGAAAAAACTGATGGACAGATAAAGGACGCCTCTTGTATTGCAGTCAACGCCCTTTCCATTGGGGTTTGCGTTTTTCTGCAAACGCGCGGGCACCTTCGAGTTGGTCCTCGCTGGAATACAGTTTATCGATTGTGGCGAAACGCTTTCCGGTGATTCCGTCCAGTGCATCCTGGAATTGCATATTCTCCGCGGCACGACTCACCTCTTTGATAGCGGCGAAAACCAGTGGCGGCCCTTCGGCCAACGTTGCGGCCAATGCGTGGGCCCGACTAAGCAGGTCAGCAGCAGGGAGCACTTCGTTCACCAGACCCCAGCGATGTGCCTCAGCCGCATCCATCCAGCGACCAGTAAAGAGCAGCTCCATGGCGATATGCCAGGGAATCCGCTTGGGGAGTTTCAAGGTCGCTGCATCAGCGATAGTGCCAGAATTGATCTCCGGTAAGGCAAATGTCGCGTGCTCTGCGGCCAGGATCAGATCGGCAGATAGTGCCCACTCCAAGCCTCCGCCGCAGCAGATGCCATTCACCGCCGCGATCACCGGCTTATTCAGGTTGGGCAACTCCTGGAGTCCACCAAACCCGCCCACGCCGTAATCGCTATCTACCGACTCCCCCTCGGCTGCCGCCTTGAGATCCCACCCGGGGCAGAAGAATTTCTCACCTGCACCCGTGATGATGGCGATACGCATCTGGGGGTCATCACGAAAGTCGGCAAATACCTCTCCCAGCGAACGACTTGTCGTTACATCGATTGCATTCGCCTTGGGGCGGTCGAGTGTGACCTGCAACACAGCTCCGTGCCGCTCGGTAAGTACATGATCATTGGTCATCTGCTTTTTACTCCTGAAATTCTTTCTACCATCGGATCTCCTCCATGCGGATTCTGTGGCGTAGACGGTATTCGCCCTCCTCCCGACAGGCCTCGAAAGCATCCCGAACGACATCCTGACACAGATCTTCTACCTGGTATCGGTTGTATGCCCGCGACATCATATCGTCTACGAAAAAATCAAAGTTGGGGTATCGATCTTCACTGACGTAGTACGCCCGTCGACGGTGGGCTCCTTTCTCCAGAACCAGTTGATCCACCGCTGCTGCTGCCAGCGCCTGTACCTTTGTCTCGTCATGAAAAGGCCTTGATACGACCTGCGAACTTCCCACAGGTTCAGGCTCAACCACATACAGAATTCCCTGAGATACCAACACCCGGCAGGCCTCACGGATTGCCTGACCCATAAGATCATCCGGAACATGATGAAGAGACCAATGCAGCAAGACCTTATCGAAAACATTGTTGGCCATCGGTAGTGCATGCGCATTGCCACACACACGAAGTGCCGGCATACCAAAACCCACGTACGGGTCGATCCCCGTAACCCGGTATCCCTGCTGTACCAAACTATCACTTAAGGTCCCTTGGCCACAGCCCACATCCAGCAAGGTACCACTTCCTGTCCCGAGAAATTCGCGCAACGCATCGATCGGCCGAGCTACAACGGCATCCGCGGCATCGACGTTGAGCCATGACATGGATTAGGCGTCCTTGCACAAGCGCAGCAACGCGTCAACTGCAACCACACCCTTGCCTTCTGGTCGCACCAGCAGTGGGTTCACCTCCAGTTCAACCAGAGTATTCTGGTGTGCCAGAGCATACGTCCCGACATTTTCCAATACCTGGAGCAACACTGCTGTGTCCGCGGCGGCGGCACCACGAAACCCTGTCAGTAACGGATAAGTCTTAAGCGACATCAGTGCCCGCTCCAGTGTGGCGGCATCTGCCGGCAACAGAACGACTGCACGATCTGCGAGCAGTTGGGCCTGCACCCCACCGCTGCCCAACAGCATCCATGGGCCGATCGCCCGATCCTGACTAACCCCCACGATCAACTCACAGACCGCGTCCGTTACCATCTCCTCGATCAGCAGTTGTGAATAGCGTGCGAACAAGACCTCGCCATGATGGGTAAGCGCCTGAGGGTCATCAATATTAAGGATAACGGCCTCATGCTCACTCTTGTGGGCCATCTGGGCATCGCAGACTTTGAGCACCAGGGGGAACGTAAGAGATTGCCCCGCTACTTGTAACGCCTCAAGGCTCGCGACCCGCTCTCCGCGGGGCACGTTGACCCCCATTGCGCTGAGTTCTTTCTTGGCCTGCCACTCGTCCAGCCATTTCAAGGCTGGCCCGAGGGGTTCCCGCGATGGCCCAGGTAACAGCGTATCGGGTAGCGGGCGGCGCCAGGCCGCGCCGATCTGGGCTGCGGCTTCCGCAGAATCCAATGCCTGGCGCAGCCCACATAAGGGCACGATACCCTTAGCCATCAACTGTCGCGCGACAGGCTCAGGCAGGCTCTCTGGCAGACTTGCCACCACGGCCGTTGCTGCACCGGTATCGCTGGCCGCACGGCTTATGGCGCTGACAGCCGGCTGCCAGGTTTCAAGATCGCATCGGTCTGCCCGGGGAAAGTCGAGCACCAGCATTGAAAGATCAAAACCACAACTCAACATAGCCGAATAAGTCGCGTGAAGATCCGCCTCATGATTCCAGGCAAAGGTGTGGTAATCCAGTGGATTTGAAACACTCACCAGGTCGTGCACGGTTTCGGATACCGCCTGGTATTGCTCGGGATTGAACTCGGGAAAAACAAGATCCCGGCTGATAACAGCATCGGCCATCAGTGATGCTTCGCCCCCAGAACAACTCATCGAGCACAATCGGTTCCCCGCCAGGGGTCCGTGTATGTGCAGCAACTTGAGAACTTCGATCAGGGTATCCGGATCCGGCACCCGGGCAATGCCCAGCCGATCAAACAGTGCATCAGCGGCTTCGTCCGATCCGGCCATAGAGGCGGTGTGGGATTGCGTAATCCGAGCCCCCTGCTCACTGAAACCCGACTTCAGCGCAACCACGGGTACCCGTTGCGCTCGGGCACGGCGCATCGCCCGCTCCAGCCCCGGCACGTCTGCAAAGCCTTCTATATATAACCCCACCGCAGTCACACGGCTGTCATCCAGCGCTGCCTCCAGAACGTTGGCGAGGTCGGTCTGCGCCTGATTACCCAAGGCCAACAGGTAGGAAACTGGCAAACCCCGCGACTGCATGGTGAGGTTCAAACCGATGTTGCTGCTTTGAGTGAAAAGCGCGACCCCCCGCTCAACCCGTTCACCGCCGTGTTGATCAGGCCACATCGGCACGCCGTCCAGATAGTTGATCAGCCCATAACAGTTGGGGCCCAGAATTGGCATTGTTCCAGCCGCTAAAAGCAGGTCCTGATTGAGCACCTGCCCATCGGGGACCTCACCAAAGCCTGAGGCATAGCAGACCGCCCCACCCGCTCCGATGTGGTTGAGCGCACTGACGATATCAATAGTAGTATGACGATTCACCCCGATAAAACTCGCATCAGGGATTCCCGGCAACGCCTCTACATTGGGGTAGCAGGGGTACCCTTCCACTGCCTCGCACGAGGGGTGTACCGGCCAGATATCTCCAGCAAAACCCATACATTTACATTGACGTATAACCTCGCGTGCCTCGCGGCCGCCAAAGACCGCAACGCTGGAGGGTCGAAGAAGACGTTGAAGGGTCAAGGGGGATCGGGGTCAGTTCCAGCGTGGTCGGAGCATGTCGCGAGAGATGATATGCCGCTGAATCTCGCTGGTGCCTTCCCAGATACGCTCAACCCGCGCATCGCGCCAGATACGTTCCAGCGGCAGATCGGACATCAACCCCATACCGCCATGAATCTGTATCGCTTCATCCGCCACAAAAGCGAGCATTTCTGTGGTGTACAACTTAGCCATGGCGTAGTCGGTATCGGTGGCTACACCCTGATCGGCCTTCCACGCAGCCTGAAGGGTCAGCAGTTCTGAGGCTTCAAGGCGCATTTTCATCTCCGCCAGTTTGAATCCCACACCTTGAAAGCGCCCGATAAACTGGCCGAACTGCTGGCGCTCGGCAGCCCAGTTCGTTGCATGCTCCAACGCCCGGTGGGCCCGACCCAGACACATCGCCGCCACCTGCAGCCGGGTGGCGCCCAACCAGTCATTGGCCACGCTAAAGCCCTGGTGCTCTGCGCCCAGCATCTGCCCCGCAGGCACCCGGCAGTTTTCAAACTCGAGGATACAGTTGTGGTAACCGCGGTGTGAGACGCTGTGATAGCCCCGGCGCACCGTGAAACCGGGTGTGCCTTTGTCTACCAAGAAAGCGCTGATCAGTTTTCGTGGGCCTCGAGAAGATTCCTCTTCTCCCGTCGCGGCAAAAAGAATGACGAAATCCGCCAGGTCAGCATGGCTGATAAAGTGCTTGGTGCCGTTGATCACATAACTATCACCATCCCGCTGCGCGCGACACTGCATCGAACGAAGATCGGAGCCAGCGCCCGGTTCGGTCATCGCCAGACAATCGGTCTTCTCGCCACGGATGCACGGAAACAGGTATCGGTCGCGCTGTTCTCCAACACAGGCCTGCAGGATATTGCTGGGCCGTCCGACCAGATACTGTAGGGCAAAATTCGCCCGGCCCAGTTCGCGCTCTACCAGCGATAATGAGACGCAATCCAGACCGCCCCCGCCTAGATCCTCGGGCATATTTGCAGCGTAAAACCCTTGGGCCAAGGCACGCTCACGGATCTGCTGCGCAAGTTCCGGGCGAACCTGATCACTGGTTTCAACTTCGTCCTCGTAAGGGTAAAGCTCTTTCTCAGCAAAAGCCCGGGCACTGTCTATCAGCATCCGTTGCTCCTCGCTCAGGGAAAAATCCATCAGGGGCCTCCTATTAACGGTATCCGGGAAAACACTCAGCGATTCTGATTTTCGTTCGATTGACGAATACGTTCCTGGTGCTGGTTCAGCACGGCTCCAGCACCCAGATTACGCTGCTGCAAAGCTTCCATAATTCCGATCAGGGCATCGTCACGTACCTGTTCCAGTTCGTCAATGGAAGTATCACCCGAAAGATCTTCACAGCCCGAGTGCATCTTCTCGACCAGCGCATCCGTAACCTCCGGGGGCTCCAGGCGTGTCCAGGGAAAAAGCGATGGATCAAAGTGCTTAAGAAACTGTCCCATACCACCTGGCTGAGCCGCCACGTGAAAGATCTGGCAGGCGCCCCACAGGGCCCAGCGCAGGCCGGGCCCGTAACAGATTGCCGCATCAAGTTCCTCCGGGGTGGCAACATCGTCGTTGACCAGATGCAAGATCTCCCGCCACAACGCTTCTTGCAGGCGATCGGAGAGAAAGCCGGGCACCTCGGAGCGCACCTTCAGTGGATACATCCCCAAATCACGATACAGTGCCACGGCGCGGTTGATGCTGTCCGAATCTGTCTGTCGCCCCCCCAGAACCTCGACCAGTGGCAGAAGGTATACCGGATTGAAAGGATGCCCCACAATCACCCGCTGCGGATGCGTACACTGCGACTGGAATTCGCTGGGCAACAAACCCGAGGTGCTCGAGGCGATCAACACATTCTCCGGCGCTGCAGCATCAATCTGTGCGTGAAGGCGGGTCTTGAGATCTATCCGTTCGGGGGCGCTCTCCTGGATGAACTGTGCGCCAGTGGCAACCTCTTCAAGTGTCTCACAGAATTTCAATCGCTCAATCGAAGCGCCGGGAAAAAGCCCAGTGCGTTCCAACACCGGCCAGACGCGGGTCAGATTAGCGTGCAGACGATCCTCAGCGCCAGAGTCAGGGTCGAAGGCCAGTACATCGAACCCCCTTGCCAACGCACGCGCTGCCCACCCTGCACCGATGATCCCCGTACCAATGACACCAAAGGTTTTAACATCCTGCATTATGTTTCCTCCCACTCGATACGGTTGACTAAGCGCCGGAGTGCTGGATCCGGGCCCGGACTCGGTAAAGGAGTTTGACCCCTTTGCCCCGGGCGAAGCCGATTTCACCCGAAACCGGTTGGAAGGTGCGTTCTGCCTGCGACATGCATACGCTAGCGTACGCACCTTTGCGAGGTGACGACTCGAGGGGCAGACAAAGCGTAAGGCAACGGCACGCCGGAATCCGGCGGCGAATCAGGCGAAAGCGGGGTGGACGAAACCTGGAGCCGCGCTGACCTCAGCGCTGTCGTAAGAGACCACCTCCCAGCACGTGCGCTGCTGTTCCAGCGTACGCAGGAGGCGATTGTTGAGACCGTGCCCCGATTTATGAGCACAGAAAGCGCCAATCAAGGGAAAACCGAGCAGGTAGAGATCCCCGATCGCATCAAGAATCTTGTGTTTGACAAATTCATCGCCGTAGCGGAGCCCGTCATCGTTAATGACCCGGTAATCATCCATGACAATCGCGTTATCCAGACTGCCGCCGCGAGCCAGACCAGCTTCCTGTAGCGCCTCAACGTCCTGGAGAAAACCAAATGTCCTTGCGCGACTGACCTCTTTGGCATAAGAAATCTGGGACAGATCTACCGTCGCCTGCTGGGCGGACGACTGCATTGTGGGGTGATTAAAATCAATGCTGAAACTGACCTTGAAACCATCGAAGGGTTCGAAACGGGCCCACTTGTCGCCGTCGCGGATTTCCACCGGATCTTTAATCCGGATAAAACGCTTGGCTGCTGATTGGGTTTCGATGCCCGCTGACTGGATCAGGAAAACAAATACCGCGGCGCTGCCATCCATGATCGGCACTTCGTCCGAATCCAGCTCGACGATGGCGTTATCAATATGCAGCCCGGCAAATGCCGACATCAGGTGCTCTACAGTCGAAACCTGTACGCCGTTGTGCTCCAGCGTGGTCGATAATCTTGTGTCGCTGACCCGATCGAGCGAGGCCGTAATCTCAGCCACGGGATCCAGATCAACACGCCGAAAGACAATACCCGTCCCGACGGGTGCGGGACGCAGGGTCAGGTAGACTTTCTTCCCGGTGTGCAGGCCCACGCCAGTGGCGCCAATCACATTTTTGAGAGTTCTCTGCCGGATCATCCTGCCCTTCTTTTCTGGTTTTCCGGGCCTTTAGTACCGTTAAATGCCCGTTTCACCCTATTTTACACAGAAAATGGGGGAATCGTACTTTTTTTGAAATATTTTTACCCTTTTTTTTGCATATTTCTCCGAATTGATTAATAAATAGCAGCTAACATATTGTTTTTAAAGTTAATCTGCCTGGCGCCGGAGAAAGGCGGGGACATCGAGGTAATCCATGTCCACTGCCGCATTACCCCGTGTATCGAGATCCCCGGCGGCCCGTGGGCGTCGGCGAATAACGGTAGGCTGGTCGTAATTCACCTCTTCCTCACCGACGAGCTCATCACTTTGCCCGCCTTCCACCAGGGTCATCGCCGGCGCCTGGCGGATCCCGGTAGCAACCATAGTCACCCGCAAGTCACCCTCCATTGCCGGGTCCAGTACCGTCCCAATGACAACGGTGCCGTCTTCCGAGGCATATTCGTTGACGATCTCGCCCACCTGGGCAAACTCATCGAGTTCCATATCAGGCCCTGCCGACACGTTCACCAATAGACCCTTTGCCCCGTGGATGTCTACCTCTTCGAGCAACGGGCTTGAGACCGCACCGCGCGCCGCCTCAACTGCCCGGTCTGGCCCCGCCGCTGTTGCCGAACCCATCATGGCCCGTCCCATTTCTGACATGACGGTACGCACATCGGCAAAGTCCACGTTGATCAAGCCAGGTCGGGTAATGAGCTCAGAGATACCCTGCACCGCGTTGAACAGGACTTCGTTGGCTTTACTGAATGCTTCAAGCAAGGTCACCTTGCCACCCATCACTTCGAGGATGCGCTCGTTTGGGATCACAATCAGGGAATCGACCAGTTCGGCCAGTTCTTTAACCCCCTGGTCTGCCGCCTTGATGCGCTTCTTGCCCTCGAAACTGAATGGGCGGGTGACAACTGCTACTGTCAGGATCCCCTTCTCGCGGGCCAACTGCGCGACAACCGGCGCTGCGCCCGTGCCAGTCCCCCCGCCCATACCTGCCGTTAGAAAAATCATGTCGGTTCCATCGAGTGCCGCCGCAATCTTGTCCCGATCCTCGGTAGCCGCCTGTCGGCCAACATCAGGATTAGCCCCCGCCCCGAGACCCTTGGTGAGCCCTTCACCCAATTGCATGACCTTCGAGACGCCAGACCGGTGCAATGCTTGGGAGTCGGTATTGGCATTGATGAATTCAACACCCTCAAGATTGGCAGACAACATGTGATCCACAGCATTGCCACCGCCCCCGCCAATCCCCAGCACCTTAATTACCGCTTGCTGACCTGAGATTTCCATGAGCTCAAACATGTTGTTCCTCCTGAGATTTGGGTTGAAAATGAAGTGTGTTATTGATTAAACAAACTACGGATAACGTATTGCAGACAGAATCCTTTTGTTGCGCGTGATCCACGATCAGTCCTCCCTGAAGTGACTTGAAAACCATTGCTTCATCCGGCCAAGCAGTTCACCCCGGGGTGTTGCCGCCAACCGGCTACCGCTGGATTGGCGCTCTCCCCGGTGACGATGCCCAAATAGCACTAACCCGACACCGGTGGCATAAGATGGGTTGCGAACCACATCACTCAGACTGCCTGTGTACTGGGGTACCCCCAGCCGCACTGGCAGGTGAAAGATCTCCTCGGCAAGCTCCACCATGCCCGTCATTCGAGCACTGCCGCCGGTCAGGACAATGCCCGTACCCAGCAATTCCTCGTAGCCGCTGCGCCGCAGTTCCGCCTGGACCAGCAAAAACAACTCCTCTACCCGCGGCTCGATCACATCGGCGAGAGTTGTGCGTGCCAGCTTGCGGGGCGCGCGCTCACCCACACTGGGCGTATCGATCATTTCACCCTCGGGCGCCAATTGGACCAGAGCGCTGCCAAACTTTTTCTTCAACTCTTCGGCCGCCTGGGTCGGGGTCCGTAATGCAACAGCAATATCATTAGTGACCTGATCGCCGGCAATAGGCAATACTGCGGTATGGCGAATAGCGCCGTCGGTAAACACCGCGATATCCGTTGTACCCCCGCCAATATCGACCATACATACACCCAGCTCTTTTTCATCTTCCTCTAATACGGCGTAACTGGATGCAATCTGTTCCAGAACTACATCCTCGACCTGAAGACCACAGCGGGTGATACATTTGATGATGTTCTGTGCGGCGCTGACAGCGCCCGTGATGATGTGTACCTTGGCTTCGAGGCGCACCCCGCTCATGCCAATCGGCTCGCGGATACCTTCCTGACCATCGATGATGAAATCCTGTGGCAGGATATGTAGCACCCGCTGATCATTGGGAATCGCCTGGGCCTGTGCGGCATCGAGGACCCGCTCTACATCGCCCTGGCTGACCTCGTCGCGATCCTTGATCGCCGCGACACCGTGAGAATTCATGCTGTTGATATGAGCACCGGCAATACCCGCGTAGACTGAACTGATCCGGCACTCAGCAGTCAGCTCGGCCTCTTCTACCGCCTGCTGAATGGAATGCACAGTCGATTCAATATTCGCGACTACACCCTTGCGCAGTCCACGCGAGGGCTGCTGCCCAACGCCAAGAATTTCTATTTCGTCGTTATCTGTCACTTCAGCCACTACCGCAAGCACTTTGGAGGTGCCGATATCCAATCCCACGATCAACTCATTCGCCGGTTTCCTGTTCATAGCGATCAACTCAGTCTGTGTTCCTGGAGAGGCCAGCCAGCTGGACCTGGCTTGCGGTTGCGCCGTCACGCCAACGCACCGCAAAACCGTTGGTGTAACGCATGTCTACCTGGGAGATCATCTCTTTGCGCGGGTGCAGCGCGATGGCATAACTCGAAGCAAATCGGCTGACCTTGTTGGTGATCTCATCGCGTCCCAGCAACAGCGCGAAATGTGTGTTGGGTGTTGCGCCAGCTGGCTGCAGTTCGAGATCCCAGCGTCCTGCTGGCGTGACAGACAACGACAAGGGCTGCAGTTGAGCATCACGCAACGCGGGCAGAATCTGCATGAAGACATTAACCAGCCACTGTCGATCAGATGCCTGGGCTCGTAACACGGGTACCGTCTGCAATGGACTGGAGGGCGGGAGATTGATGTATTCGTCACTCGTTACGCCCTCTGTGATTTCCACAAAGCGGGCCATCGCCCCGGTCTCCGTAATAGACACCGCCAGCGTGTCAGGCCAGATACGCCGAATCACGGCCTGGTAGACCCCAGGCACCTCTTCCAGGGCTGACTCCACAGCACGCAGGTCCACGCTCAGATAGTTCCCATTGATATTGCGCCAGGTAGCCCTTTCGACCAGCCCGCGATGAACCCGCTGGAGCGCACTGTCAACCTGAACCCGCTCAATCGTGAAATAACCCGAACGCAGAATCTGGTCGATGGCCAGTGCGGTGACCAGAATGACGGTTAACACTATGGTGAGCCGCAGAGTTCGCCGCGGCCGGTGTTGATCTGAGGGCTCCGGCAGAGCCGCCGGATCCAACCCCGACGAGGGTCGAAGTTCGGGGAAAACAGGGGTTATGCTATTCATCGATGCACCCCCACAAAACGCACCTCCCGCTCCAACGTCACACCCGCGTGAGTGGCAACCCGGTCACGCACCAGATCAATGAGCGTCTCGATATCGCGCGCACTGGCATGCTGGTCGTTGATGATGAAGTTGGCATGCTGTGTCGACACTGCAGCACCACCGTGGCGTTTTCCCTTAAGGCCCGCCGCTTCGATCAGTCGGGCAGCATGGTCACCTGGCGGGTTACGAAAAACTGAACCGGCACTGGACTCACGAATGGGCTGAGTCTTACCTCGCTGGGCAAGCAGCGAACGAATTTTATCCTGCCCCGCCTGTGGATCCCCATGCTGCAGCGAGAAACATGCACCGGTAAACCAATGTGCCACTGGCAGGGCCACATCACGGTAGGTCACGTCAAAAGACTGCACGGGGTAGGATTCAAGCCGACCGTTCCGGTCAATCATCTCCACCTGTCTAACCCACTGCCAGGTTTCTGCGCCAAAGGCGCCCGCATTCATTGCGAGCGCGCCGCCTACCGTACCGGGTATACCGGCCATGAACTCAGCGCCAGCGAGCCCATGGCGGCTCGCGAAACGGGCCAGTCGGGCGCAGGATACACCAGCCTGTACTCGCACTTGAGCATCGGCATCACGCTCAATCCGGGAAAGACCCCGATGCGTCACAATCACTGCACCGTCAAATCCACCATCGCGTACCAGCAGGTTGCTGCCCAGACCAACCCAGAGTATCGGTAGGTCAGCCCCCAGGCTCTGTAGAAAAACGGACAGATCCTTAAGATCAGCGGGTACGAAAAAGTAGCGTGCCGGACCGCCAACCTGCCAACTCGTATGGCGTGACATCAACTCATCATGCCGAACCACGCCGCGCACCGCTTCAAATCCAGATTGCTTTGAAAACGTCATGGCGGCACTCACCCGTGGGTACCTGCCCGCAGTTGGCTTGACGATACGAGTTCGCGAGCGGCTCGGCCAATATCGCCGGCACCCAGCGTCAGCACGATATCCTGATCGCGCAGCAAAGGCCTCAATGCGTCACGCAACAGATCAAGACGCGGTACAAACACCGGATCGCTGCCACCGCGCGCCCGCACCGAGCGACACAGCGCCCGCCCATCAGCCCGCGATACCGGTTTTTCCCCGGCCGCGTAGACCTCAGTAATGACCAGACACTCCACCGTGCTCAGCAAGACGCTGAAATCATCCAGCAGTTCTTGCGTTCGGGAAAACCGATGCGGTTGAAACACCACGACCAGGCGCCGCTCGGGCCAACAGCCCTGCGCCGCGGCCAGTGTTGCTGCAATTTCACGGGGATGGTGAGCATAATCATCTACCAGTAATGCACAGCCTGAGTCCAGCGCCAGCTCACCGAGAATCTCGAAGCGCCGGCCGATACCCGCAAAGCCACTGAGGCCATTGCGTATGGCCTGCGCATCGATCCCAACCTTGTCCGCAACCGCAATTGCAGCAAGCGCATTGGCCACGTTGTGCAGCCCCGGCAGAGCAAGATCAACCGTGATGCATTGCGTATCGGCAAGCGTGACATCGAAGTGCATCCGCGTACCTGTCTGGCGGATATTGACAGCACGATAGTGAGCGCCCGGTTCGATCCCGTAACTTACGACAGGGCGTCGAATCCGGGGTCGTAATTCCTGAATGGCAGGATCATCAGCACACAACACAGCGAGTCCGTAGAACGGCAGGTTATGGAGGAAACGCAAAAAGGTCTCAGTGAGTTGTTCGAAATCACCGCGGTACGCATCCATATGATCCGCATCGATGTTAGTGACAACAGCGATGTGGGGTTGCAGGTGCAAAAAAGAAGCATCACTTTCGTCTGCCTCAGCGACCAGCCATTGGCCATTACCCAACCTGGCATTACCGGCCACACTCTTTACCAGACCCCCTACCAGAAAGGTCGGATCCAAACCCGCTGCAGCGAATATGGCGGCCACCAGACTGGTGGTGGTGGTCTTGCCATGAGTACCCCCAACCGCTATACCGTTACGAAAGCGCATCAGTTCACCCAGCATCTGAGCCCGTGGGACCACGGGGATACCCTGCTCACCCGCCATAACAATCTCTGGGTTTTCGGCGCTGATAGCGGTGGACGCCACCACGACATCGGTGTCCCGTACGTGACCCGCATCGTGACCTATCCAGATTTGGGCCCCCTTGTCGACCAAGGCCCGCGTATTAGCCGACTCCACCTGATCTGAGCCTGTTACGCTATAGCCCTGGTCGAGCAGAACCGAGGCAATGCCGCTCATGCCAGCACCGCCGACGCCGACGAAATGAATTCGGCGCACGAACTCACGCATCGGCTAACTCCAGGCACTGCTTAACCACACGCTCAGTGGCATCGGGCCGTGCGAGCGCGCGGCTCCGCTCAGCCATCTGCCGCAGCAACACCCGATCCTGCACCAAGCGATCGATCTCGGTCGCCAGATGGATACTGTCAAGGTCGGTGGCTGAGATCACGACAGCACAACCCGCTCGGGCGAGAAACATCGCATTAGCGCTCTGATGATCACCAGCCGCATGAGGATAAGGCAGCAGGATTGCGGGCAAACCCACGGCACACAACTCACTGACCGTCATTGCGCCGGCGCGAGCGATCACCAGATCGGCGCTGCTGTAGGCGCCGGCCATATCATCGATAAAGGCGATAACGGTTGCCTGGATTCCCGCTTGACGATAAGCCTTACGCACGCTGTCATCCCGGCCAGCGCCGCTCTGGTGGGTGACCTGCAACATTGCGCCATGCGCTGCCCGCTGCAAAGCGCTGGGCAGCGCTTCATTGATGATCTGCGCTCCCTGACTACCGCCCAATACTAACAGCCGAATCTGCTGTGCTTGCGCAAGACCCCTCTTAGCCGGCATGGCCACGGCGACGATATCGGGGCGCACCGGGTTACCGGTCCACAGGGTGCCCGGACCCAGGCGGGACACATCTTCAAATCCGGCTAAGACCCGTCGTGCCAACGGCGCCAACAGCCGGTTGGTAAGCCCGGATACCGCATTGGCTTCGTGGATCACCAGCGGCCGGCGGGTCAAACGTGCTGCAATCCCTCCGGGCCCGGCAGCGAACCCACCCATGCCCAGTACTACATCCGGCATGCGCCGTCGGATTACCGCTAAGGCCTGAAACACTGCGCGGATCAGCATCCAGGGCATGGCCAGTTTGCGCCGCCAGGTTGTGCCAATCAGGCCTTTAACATCGAGCCATTCAATGACCATACCTTGAGCTGGCACCACCCGGGCTTCAAGGCCTGACCGGGTCCCCAGCCAAAACACCTCGACCCCGCGAGCGCGCAATGCGGACGCCACAGTCAACGCGGGATAAACGTGTCCACCTGTCCCACCCGCCATGATCAGCACGGTAGTCAACGCGCCCCCGCGCGGCTGGCGGGCAGACTACGCTCCACCGACAACAACAGGCCGATCGCCAGGCCGTTGATCAGCATAGCGCTGCCCCCGTAGCTCATCAGCGGTAACGTCAGACCCTTGGTAGGCACCAAACCGAGATTGACCGCGAAATGGAACATCACCTGCAGAATCATCAATAGGCCAATGCCCTGCGCCACGCGGGCACCGAACAACTCACCGGCGCGCCCGGCACGATCTGCCAAGCGAAATGTACGCCACAGAAACAGGGCGTACAGACTCAACAGGGTCACAATGCCCAGAAGACCCAACTCTTCTCCGACCACAGCAACAAGGAAATCGTTGCTCGCATGCGGCAGGTAGAAGAGTTTCTGCACGCTGGCACCCAGGCCTACCCCGGCCCATTCGCCACTGCCCAGTGCGATCAAGGCCTGCACCAACTGGAACCCTGAGCCATAGGGATCAGCCCACGGGTCGAGAAAACTCATCACCCGCTCGAGGCGATAGGGTGCAATCATGATCAATACAACGACGGTACACACAACCACGGCGATAGCACCGCCGATAAAACGCAGGGGAGTGCCGGAAAGAAACATCATGCCCAACGTCACCATCAGGATAACGGCCGTGCATCCCAGATCCGGCTCCAGCAGCAGAAGAACACCCAGTGCACTCACCACGAGTGCCGGCTCCACGATGCTTACCCGGAACGAACTGACTGTCGAGGCATTGCGCACGAAATGATCGGCAAGGAAGAGCACCGTCAGTACCTTGACCAGTTCAGAGGGCTGAAAACGCAAAGGTCCAATTGGAAACCAGCGGGTACTGCCGTTAACCTCATGGCCCAAACCTGGCAGAAGCAGCACAATCAGCAACACCGTCCCCAACGCCAACAGGATTCTGCTGGACCGGCGCCATAGTGCCAACGGTACGCTGGCCGCAGCAAAACCCAGCCCTAGGCCAAGAGCAATGCTGAATAGATGCTTGGCCAACACCGCCAGGCCCCCCACAACGCCACCCCGGGTTCCAATCGCTGCAGAAAACACCATCACTGTGCTGAAGGCCAATAACAACAGAACTGGAATAATCAACAA
The DNA here is from genome assembly GCA_002726415.1 of Acidiferrobacteraceae bacterium. Classification (GTDB taxonomy): domain Bacteria; phylum Pseudomonadota; class Gammaproteobacteria; order Arenicellales; family UBA868; genus UBA868. The sequence goes on from PBSU01000052.1 coordinate 15,525, forward strand.
TGGATCAACCGGGTTGTGAGGGCGGGGTACCCACCAGGTCGTTGCCGCAGAAGTGCTCATGCAACGAACTCTCGGGTCAGACGACAGAAAGTTTCACCCCGGTGCTCGAAGTTCTCGAACATGTCAAAGCTGGCGCAGGCAGGAGAGAGCAGTACCGCGTCGCCAGGCTGGGCCCAGTGCGATGCTAACGTTATCGCGTGACCGAGATCATCAGCCAGCGTCACAGGAACCTGATCTCCAATGGCAGCGGCCAACACCCCCCGGTCTTCGCCTATCAACAGTACCTGGCGGGCGTACAACCGAACGGCCTCTGTCAACGCAGTGAAGTCAGCGCCCTTGGACTGCCCGCCTGCTATCAACACGACGGGTCGACCCATTCCGGTCAATGCAGCAACCGTTGCGCCAGGATTGGTACTCTTGGAGTCATTGATCCAGATAATGCCGTTTCGATCGAGCACCTGCTCACAACGGTGCCGCAGACCCGGGAAGGTAGACAAGGCTTCCACGCCAGCCGCATCCAGTGGGTATCCTGCCAACTCCACCAGTGCAACAGCCGCAAGCGCGTTAGCGAGATTGTGCCGACCGGTCAGTAACAAAGCCGCGGCCGGCATCAGGCGCTGGGTCCCACGAACAATCCATTCTCCGTCAGCGTCGGAAACAATCCCGTAGTCAGATTCCCCGGGTGGTCGATTCAGGCCGAAGGTCGCAGTAACAGTTTCACCGCCAGTGCGCACTCCAGCCAGTGCCGGGTCATCTCTACCGAACACCAGGCTGTGCGCCCCATGGATGATGCGCAACTTGGCATCGATGTAACGGTCCAGGGTCCCGTAGCGATCCAGGTGATCAGCTGAGATATTGAGGATCGCCGCAGCCTTACTGCACAGCGAACGGGTCGTCTCAAGCTGAAAACTCGACAGTTCCAACACGTATAGATCGGGTACAGATCCGTCGAGCAGTTCCAGGGCAGGTCGACCGATGTTGCCGCCGACTCTGACATCAAGGCCGTGGGCCTTGAGCAGTTTGCCCACCAGAGTGGTCACGGTAGTCTTACCATTGGAGCCGGTGATGGCGATGACCGGAGCGGTACAGGCGCGGGCGAAAAGTTCGATATCACCCACGATCTCGAGTTGTCGCCTCGCCGCCTCCTGTAACACGGGCTCAGACAACGATACGCCGGGACTGACCAC
>PBSU01000053.1 GCA_002726415.1 Acidiferrobacteraceae bacterium
CGGTTTCGTGGTGACCGAAGCTGGCAGTGGTTATTCTATTGCCCCGGGAGTCATCATCTCTGACACAGATGATGGTGCAGGAGCGGTCGGCACAGCAACGCTCAGTGATGAGACGGCAGGCCAGGTAACGGCTATTGCTCTCGATAGCGCGGGCTCCGGCTATGAGATACCACCGAGCATCACGATCAGTGGTGGCGGGGGAACCGGGGCGATCTTTACGGCTGCACTTGATAATGATGTGGGTCTTGATGCAGTACGGTTGTCGCTTTCAGGGCATCAGACGGCAGGGGGTCAGCTGACATTACAGTACTCCGTCGCTTCAGGTGAATGCGAAGCCAAGCGTGGCAGTATGACGTTGAGCAAATCAAGCTAGACAGGTTGTTTGATTCATGATCGAAGATACGAATGTGACTTTCACCAGTCGGCTTCTAAGGCGGCATCAGGCAGGCTTTACCCTGCTCGAACTGTTGGTGGTGATTGTTATTATGATCACGGCTGCGGCTGTGGTGGCACCAAGCCTCGGCCCGCGTGCTCAGCAGGCGAGGCTGGATTCAGGTGCGGCACGGTTAGACGCGCTGGTACGCCATGCGCGTACCCGTGCAGTGATTGAGCGCCGCGAGGTCGCGCTTTTGCCTTCGGCTGATGGCCGTTGGGTCCATCTGACTTACCCGGATGTAGATGCCCAAGTGCGAACACCACCGCTCGATCTTGGTGAAACCTTGCGCCTGCGCCTGGCACAGGCCAGCAATACAGAGCAACAGCCTGGGATCATTTTTCATGCAGATGGCACTGCCAACTCAGTTGATCTTCTGCTCTCGTCTGATGCCGGAGTACGGCGCATGGTGCTCCAACCGGCACGCGGAACCCTGGTGTTGGGAGGATCGTCATGAAATCTACTCAGCGCGGTTTTACGCTGATCGAGATTATGGTTGTGATGGTCATCTTGAGTTTTGGGTTGGTCGCCGTTGTTGGTGCTGCCGCCCAGGCAGCGCGCAGCACCCGCGCTATCGCAGAGCTTGAGTCGTTGCGACAGGCAGCCGAACAGGTGCTGGCGATGCAGGTGATTCATCAATCACAGATACCCAGTGATCGCAGCGAGGGTAGCTTTGGGCGGGTGAATTGGGTGCTGGAAGTGACTGATGATCCGGACTTCATCAACCTCAAGCATGTGCTCGTCACGACTTTCTCGGCGGATAGATCCGATGGGCGACAGTTTACGATAGAGTCACGCCAGGCTTTGTTGGGGTCGCTCAAAGAGGAAGCCTTGTGAAGCGCCTGCTCATCATTTTGACTTCAGTGATTTTTCTGGCCGGCTGTGCGAATGTTTTCTATCAGCCGGAGCGATCGCGAAAATGGCCGGATCTGGGTGTGCGCATCGCGGTGGTCGCAGTTCCGGGTGATAACGGCGTTTTGGCCCGGCGTGATTTTGTGATCCGTACCGTTCGTCCACAAACGCCGGCTGCGTTCGGTGGTTTGCAGGTCGGTGATGTACTCTTATCGATGGATGGACAAATAATCGATGCAGTTAGTGTTGCACTTGACGTCATGCGTAGTAAATCCAAGTTCGATACCGTGCTGATTGTGGTAGAGCGCGCGGGAGAGGAACGTCAACTTCTTATCAGTCTGGCTAACGCCGATATGCGATCGGATATCTGATCAATGTTTAGGGTTATGCAATATCTCTCGGGAGACCTATCATGAGCGGCAAATTCTGCCCCCGGAAAAAATCCCACCAGCACGGGTTCACACTGATCGAGCTGCTTGTAGTGATTGTCATTATTGGTGTGCTTGCTTCCGTGGTAGGGCCTCGGCTCTTCGGTCGAGCGGATCAGGGTAAGATCGCTGCGGCCCGGGCGCAAATAGAGAATTTTTCTCTTGCTCTGGATAACTATCAGTTGGACACCGGCAATTACCCGTCAAGCCAACAGGGGCTGGTTGCATTATTAAATAAACCCTCAGGCAGTCCTTCACCGCAGGGTTGGCGCGGCCCGTACCTCAAAGCACGCGAATTACCGACTGACCCCTGGGGCAGCTCCTACCAGTATGTTTCCCCAGGTAAGGTGAATAAGAGTTGGTACGACCTATACAGTTTTGGCAAGGATGGACAGAGCGGGGGCGACGGTGATGCAGCCGACGTCGGCAACTTCTAGACAGGGTGGATTTACCCTTCTGGAGCTGATCGTCGGCCTCACCGTCGGCGCAATTCTGCTGACGGCAATTTATGCCACTTTTGTTGGGGTGAGTCAGACACAGCGTCGGGTCGAAACCGTGCTCGATCGGACTGCAACCTGGCGTTTTGTGACCGAAACACTGCGGCTTGACCTTGCCCGCCTTAAAGGAACCTCTGCCTTCAGGGGCAGCGGGGAGGAATTTGAAGCCGAGTTTTTTCAGGGTGTAGAAGAAGTACCTGTGTTGGTGCGCTATGCCTTGGACGATGCCCAGCTCACGCGCACCGCCGGCGAGAGTGTATGGGTTATAGATTTCCCGCAGGGTTATCAGCAACCGGCTTTCAGTTATGGGCAAAACGGAAAAACCGAAGATGCCACCGATTCTCTGCCTGAAGTTGTCGAACTTCGCATAGCAACGCCGCGTGGGGCACTGAGCCGTGCCTTTGCGCTGGAATTTGATCCACAGGTCGAAGAGCCAGAGGGGTCAGGGTGAATTCAGTAATGCAACTTGAGCATCAACGCGGCTCAATCTTGATTGTCTCCATGGTTGTATTGGTGCTGATCAGCGCGATGGCAGCACGTATCGTTTATCAGACCCGGCTTGAATTACAGATTCAGCAACAGGCCAATGCCCTGACTGGTCTTCGTGCTGTAGCACGTGGGGCGGTTCACCAGTTTGCAGGATTTCTCAGTACCCATGTAGAGGAGACCTCAAACGGCCCATCTCTGCCTTGGTGGATCGACCAGGCTCCGCTGGTACCGTTGGCGCTACCCGCAGGAGAGGCCATCATTATGGTGGGCATTCCTGACCCTATGATTGTCGTAGAGGTGCCCGATGAGGATGATGCAGAACAGGACGACAAGGAGGAAGTGCTCCCCGTTGGACTGTTTGATGCGGAAGCACGCCTCAATATCAACACGGCAACACCAGAACAACTGATGGCTTTTCCAGGTTTTTCCAATGTGATTGCTGAGGCAGTTGTCAGCTATCGCGAGTCGTTGGTGGAATCAAGTGGTGTCGAGGCAGGACTGCAGAGCCAGGCCCAGGGTGCTGAGTCGGGTGATGCAGCAGCGTTGAGTTATGTAGCAGCTCCCTTTCGCTCGGTGCACGACCTGCTGCAGGTGGAGGGTGTAACGGAGAAGATACTGTATGAATCCATCGCTGAGCTTGATGGAGCAGTGGCCGAGTTTCTGACCTGTTGTTCAAACGGGCGGATCAACCTCAATACTGCCCCGCACCCAGTGCTTATGGGTGCCGGATTCAGCGAGGAAGAGGCCAACGTACTGGTGGCCGAACGCAATGGTGGAACCCACTTCAAGGATTTGTCGATCTTCGGCACTGTGTTGCCGCAGATAGAGGATGAGGAGCGGCACCAGCGTCTTGAGCGCGCGATTACGGTACGCTCCAGTACTTTCCCTTTGATGGTTGAGGCCCGTAGCACCAAGGGCGATTCTGGAGTCAAATTGGTCGCACGGGTCTTTCTGGATGAGTCCTCGGCACGCCTGGTTTCCTGGAGAGAGATCTGATGCCATTGCTTTCCGCTGTTCGCCGCGTACCTCACACCGGCAAGCTTCTTTTGCTGGGGGCTGCTGGTGATTTCGTTGGTGAGATCGATAGGAAACTGCGGTCGTCTCGCCGTGCCTATTCTCTTGTAGTGCCCGCGGGTCAAACCGTTTTACGCCGATTGAGTATTCCCGACGTGGGACGGCGTAAGCGTGGCGAAGCTTTGCGCCTGGCAGCTGAGGCATCTGTCGCCAAGCCTTTAGACCAATACCTGACCGACTACTGGCGCATCGATTCTGAGCAATACGGGATGGCTGCGATTCCCCGCGATCTGCTAGTCGACTACCAGGGTTTTGCTGATGATCGTGGCCAGGCGGCCCGGCGTATTCAGGTGCCGGAACTGACAGCTGATCTGAAAGATGGGCTGGTGCTATGGATCATAGAAGATGCCGTAATGGCCTGCGTGTGGCACGCAGGTACATTGATTGATTGGCAGGTGATTCCCCGCGCTAACGGGATAGTGGCGCTGGAGCAATTGCTGCGTCATGGCGTTGCCCCAGACGTTGGCCAGGTTGTTATCCGCGCTGTACATGGCAAGGAGCAACCATTTCTGGAGCCTATGACTGAGATATGCCAGCGGGTGTTGCCCAAGGCAGTAGTCCGTGTGCTGGATGATCCGGTGACGGGGCGTGGGCAGGGAGATCGGGTGCTTTGCACCTTCGACGCCTTCGTGGCTGAGCAATCCTATCGTCCAGCCAGCGGTGCACGTCGTCGGGGTGCCGCAGCAGCAACCCTAGTGTTGCTTGTGGCAGTGGGCTGGTTTGGCTATCTGCAGTTGCGTGATTTGGAGAGTCAGGCGGCACGGGCTGAGCATAGCGCCAGTCTGCTCAAGATGCAGGCGGCACGCTCGGCCCGAATCGCTGAGAGGGTGGGTCGACTGACCCGGCAGGTGCGCACCATGCAGGCATTGGACGACAACAGTGTTGTTGCACTGCTTGATGACCTGGCTGAACTCATGCCGGCAAGCATACGTCTCGTTGGGCAGTTACAGCTGGACCGACGTGGCGTGCTCTCCCTGGATGGTCTGGCTCACGCTGAGCGCGATATTTCGGGTTTCGTAGGCGAACTGCGTCGGCATCCACAGGTCAAAAAAGTACGGCTGCAGTCTGTAACGGTTAATCGTGGGCAGGAGAGCAAGGATGAGGGCGCACGCTTTCGCTTGCAGGTGCAGTTGCGCGCGCCACTGTGGCAGCCTCCCAGTGAGGAGCAGACATGAGTGGCACCGGGTTAGGGCAACTTCTAGGCGGCATGAGTGCGCGTGACCGACGCGCTCTGGGGATTGTTACGGCATTTCTTCTTGTCGTGGTCGGTTATATCCAGCTGATCGAGCCTTTGGTATTCCGATTTGATAATGCGCTTGAGCGGCGTGATCGTGCCGAACAGGTATCCGCTGGATATATTCAGAAGATTCGCATGTTGCCGCGTCGTGAACAGCGACTGGCGGAGCTTGAGCACGATATGAGCGCTTTGCAGGCTTATTTTGCGCCTGACCTTGCTGCTCAGGCGGCACCGATTGAATCGCTGATTGATGAATTAACCGCTTATGCAAGCATCAGTGGCACTCACATGCGGCAATTGGTCCCAGATGTGGAAACGATACCTGATCTTGAGGGCCGGATTCATGATCTCGAGTTGACAGGCGATTACCCAGCGTTACGGCGTTATCTGTATCTGTTGGAAACCTCACCGCGACGGTTCAACATGATGGAGTTGGAGATAAGACCACCGAAAGATGAGCTGTCACGAACGCGGCTACGTTTTTTTGACCCGACGCCGATGCTTAAACCCGCGAGTAATGTAGTCGGGCTTGAGCCACTGATAATCGGTGTCCATGGGGTCGCGGCTGATCTGTCGGTATATGTTGCGCGTGCCGCGGGCGATTTCACGGCGACCAAGGTTGCCGTGAACCTGATGCCGGCAGGCTCTCCACAATTGAGCGCAAGCCGACTACTCTCGGGTGAGTTCGATGGCGTGGTTGGGAGTCTTTATGACCTCATGCGCTATCGCCTCGCGGGCACGCCCATGCGCGTGCTGATGCCGCTGGGGCACATGCCACTTTCTGCATCTCTCGTGACCAAAGCGGGCAGTTCGATTGATGGACTCGCCGGCCTGGTGAATAAGACACTGGCGGTCGAAAGTTATGGGATGGCCGAGGTACTCCTGTTGCAACTGCTCGATATAACGGGAATGACCCGTTCTGATCTGGATATTGTCTATCTAGATCGGCGCGCTATGGTGCGACACCTGAAAAGTGGCCTCATAGATGCGGCGCTGGTCAGTGGCCTGGACGAAACAGGGCTCAGTTACCTTGGCCTGCGGCGCGTGGATCATCTCAATGCTGGCGAAGACGACTGGCAGTCGTATCTTATTGTGCATGCGGATTCGCTCAGCAGGTCTCCACAGCGGTGGCAGGCTGTGGTACAGGCGCTGCTCGCCGCCGCGGCACGCCTCGAAGCACAGGATGCCTCAGCGATGGAATTGGCCCACGAGTGGCTACGCTACAGAAATTCTGGCGCTACCGTTGCTGCCCTGGGTCAGGCTCACTATGCTGATCTCGCCAAGATAGCTGAAGTTCTGGGCTCAGATGCGGCATTCGGTCTGGATTCGTTGCAGGAGTTACTGCTCGAATTGGGCGAGCAAGTGCCCGATACCAGTCGCGATGAACTGGTTGACTCAGCCTGGCTACAGGCTTTGCTGGAGACAGGTGGTGAAGGCTGACTGGAAAAGTCGATTGACGTCCCGTCGTGCGCTCGGCCGGCTGATTCGGTTTGAATTGTTGCTGGCATTGATTTTCGCTGCAGCGGGAATTGCCATGCATTTTATTTCTGACCCGGATGCGGCATCTGGGCGGGCGGTAGTTGCCAGTGCTGTTGCCCTTGCGGACAAAGATGCCCAGTTTGTCTATCCCTTCCCTGTTTTCAAGACCGAGATGGCTTCACGCGAGAACCTCTATGAGTTTGGCTCTGTGCGTCGCGATGAGGTAGCGCTCCTCGAGTTAGAGGCACAAGAGCCAGTCGAGGAAGTAGTTGAACAGGTCATAGTGGAAGTGGAACCTGAGCCCCTGCCACCGCCTGTGCCCGATCTGGAGGGACTCGAACTTATCGGTACCCTGGCGGGTTCAAAAGGGCAATCCATCGCTGTGGTTCGGGATGACAACATCGGTGAGACTGTTTATGTTAAAACTGGGGATGATCTGAACGGGTCGGCGGTTACAGAGATCTCCCCGACTTTCGTACGGGTAAGATTGGGTGATGAGGAAGATGAACTCATGACCAGTACTTACCTGATGGAGAATTAATGGCACTGGCGCACCAAAGACGCAAATTGCACTATGGCGGGAGCCCGATGAGTAAATCTACTCAGATGGAGCTTGGAAGAACTGCAAC
>PBSU01000054.1 GCA_002726415.1 Acidiferrobacteraceae bacterium
ATCGCCTAAGTAAATCTCACCATGCGTAGCGGGCTCGAAGCCCGCCAACATCATCAGGCATGTGGTCTTGCCCGAGCCCGATGGGCCCAGCATAGTGACGAACTCTCCGCGCTCGATATCGAGATTCAGATTTTTGACGACAAGGATCTCGCCGTCATAACTTTTTTGCACTTCCTTGAAGCGGACAAACGTGTCCCGATTACTCATTTGTAAAAGTAATTCCTCCGTCCTGCTACCGTGTCGCTGCTGTGAGTTGCTGCGCCGGGAATGTTCATCGAATCTTTCATCTGAGTCTAGTACGCTCACCCGAGTTTCTCAAGACGGTCCGGAATCGGTGGAATAATCGTCAAATAACGGTTTTGGGACGATTTAGGCAGTCAAAACCTGTATTGGCGGTTCAGTTCCGGGGGAAATACCTACTGATGGGGCAAGGGTGACAACGGGTAATTGCCATGAAATACTGCCGGCGGGATTGGCGCAGGTAACTAAAAAGGGGGGCGCACGTGGCCATGCTTAAACAAGGACGGGCAGTAATGCTGCTCAAAAGTGATTCGCGCGATCAGGAATGGGTTCGCGCCTTTTTCGAGGTGATGCCTGATTTGCAGGTTCGGGTATGGCCGGATATCGGGGACCCCAGCGAGATTAACTGTGCCCTGCTGTGGGGGCCGCCCCCAGGGTTGTTTGAGGGTCTGGACAGTCTGGAGGTGATCTTCTCTATTGGTGCGGGTGTGGATTCACTGCTGGATTGTCCGGGTTTACCGGTGACCGTACCGATTATCCGTATGGTCGAGCCTGAACTGACTGCAGGCATGGTCGAGTTCTGCCTGTTTCATGTATTGCGCTTTCATCGACTGATGCACCGCTATCAACATCAACAGACCGAGCGACATTGGCAGGACCTCCCCCAGGTGCCAGCACGAGAAACCACGGTCGGGATAATGGGTATGGGTGTGCTGGGGACAGCTTTAGTCAAACAATTGCACTCGCTCGACTATCGGGTGATCGGTTACCGACGGCAAGAAGGCGGCGATGGCACAGTCGAGATGTTCCATGGTGAGGCGCAGTTTGAGGCCTTTATGCGCCAAACCACAATTCTGGTACTCCTGTTGCCGGCAACTGCGCAAACACGACACATTATTAACCAAGATACCCTCGGTCTGTTGCCCTCTGGTGGGTATCTTATTAATGCCGGGCGCGGCGAGTTAGTCGACGAAGGCGATCTGTTATCCGCGCTTCAAAGCGGGTGGCTACAGGGTGCGGCATTGGATGTATTTGAAACAGAGCCACTACCGCAAGAAAGCCCCCTATGGAACCATCCCAATGTATTCTTGACTCCGCATGTTGCCAGCATCACCCATCCAGCCTCCGCATGCCGGTATATTGCTGATGCGATCCAGGATTACCGCTCGGGCAAAACCTGGCCCTATCAGGTAAGGCTGAATCAGGGTTACTAAGTCAGGCGCCGGGCGAGCGCTTTTGCCATATCGCCAGGGATTCCGAGGCGATTTTTCGTTGGCTGGGCAGCGGAAGTTGTTGCTGAAGCATGATGCGCCATTGCCCGTTCTCATCCTGGCGCCAGTACTGCTCCACTGCGAGTGCTTTGCCCAGGTCTTCGAACTCGATGGCACGGGTGAGCAATTGTCTCTTATGGCCAGGATAGACAAACACCTCGATGAACTCGCGTTCTCCGGATGCTTGTTGCCAGGCCAGTGCTCGCGCAGGGTTGCTGGTGGTAGCGGTGGCTGCTGCGTTATCCCGTGTACTGGCGTGAACGGCGGCAATGAGGCTGTCCCGCCGGGCCTTCAAGGTTGGCACGAAGACCCATTCGGGTGAATCGTCGATGATGATCGGCACTTGCTTTGTGGTCCCGAGGATGCGGTGCAGGTGTGCAAAGTCATTGTTACTTAAGGTTATACAACCTTCGCTCGCACGGGGCGCTCGATTGATCCAGCCAGGCTCGGTTCCGTGGAGCCAGATGCCAGAACCTGTTCGTTGCAGTCGTTGATCCAGGGCATTGGGGTAGTCTGTTGTCAGAGCACCAAATCCATAACGCGCATCAAGTTGTACTCCGGGGATATAACCATCGATGCGATAAATGCCCACAGGCGTTTTCAGATCGCCCTCGCGCTGCTTGCCATAACCCCGTCGACCCACGCTAACGTAGTAGTCAGCCAGTTTCTGTAATTCATCATGGCCCTGGCCGAAGACATAAAGGCGCGCTGCAGGTAGATCAACATACAGCACAGCCGAACGATCGGCACCCACCCTGAGTAGTTTCGCTGGAACCCGTTGATTTGCGACTTCGCCCTGAGGGTGGGCGTGCTGCCACCTGAGTCGCCACTGCTCTGTTAAGGACTGTACGTGCGAAGTCGGTGAGGTAGTGCCAAGGCCGGATAATGGGACCGTGCGGCCCGCAAGGGCCCACAGCAGATCGGAACGGAGTAAGTGGGCGACCCGGCTTGCAGGGTAGTCCTCTAAAAGTGTATCCAGTGACGCGAGCGCGCCAGGCCAGTCGCCGGAGATAAATTGGGTTGTTGCACCAAGCAGGCGCGACTCGTAGTGGTCAGACGACACCTCGGCTGAGGCGACACGCTGCGCTGTCGCGAAAACAAGCGTTACCAGCAACAGGTGGCGGAAAAAGGGCTTCATAGTGTTCCTGCGCTTTAACTACAAGGCTCCGGCAGGCCGCAAGTGTACCCGCTACTTCACCGCTTTCCAAATCGGGATTCTCCCGGGTGGATCAGGGTTTTGCAGGCGAAGAAGGTAGTTGGTGCAATTCCCCAAGCGTGGTCAGAGGGCGATCAGGGTTAGCATCGGGGTCCTGCGGATTGATTGTGCCGCGCCAAGAGCGCCCTGCCTGCTCCACGTACACCCGCGTCAGATTGTCGAACAAAACTCTGTAGGTGGGGTCTGTGTACAAGCCGGCCCGCAACAGCGCAGCAGCCTGTTCAAGCTTGCCTTGCTGGCTGTAAAGCCTGGCCAGGTTATTGTAGGGCTCTGGCCGGCCTGGGTATCGGGTGATCAGTTCACGATAGGCACGTTCGGCCATTTCCCGTTCGCCACTGGCTGCGATGACGCGGGCCCGTACAAACAGTAATTCGGCTTTATTGCCGGCGGCTTCAGCGATGTCAGCGTCGATCAATGCGAGCGCTTGGGCGTAGTGTTTTCCATCCAGCAGCAACTGCACCTGCTTAAGATCTGTCGCATGCAGCGCTAACGGGAACGACAGGGTAACTGCGATGGTCAGGGTCAGTCGGGCTCGCTGCCCCAACAGTTGCCAGGGTTTTTCGAAGAGGGCCGGTTTCCCAGGTTCAGCGTGTTGCTTCAGAGCGAATGGCATCCCAGCGTTCCTGCCAGGCCGGTGTTGTCGCTCCTGGGTCAGTGGCGCGGCCACTTTCGACCCACCCGGCAACTGAGTGCAGCACATGCAGACGGGTCCAGTCTCCCTTGCGGCTGATCACCTGGACTTGTGCTCCCTTGTCGAGTAATCCCAGCACGTCAGAGTCTGTCCCGGTTGATGGCAGGGAGCGAATTCGCACACGGTCTTCGTTGATTTCGGCCCGGTCGCCACTTTCTTTAACGAATTTGCCATAGACCCAGACATCCAGACCAGTGGGGCTTTTGATCATGATCCAACCATCTTTACTGCCAATGACTTTTACGGGGATGTCCTTATCCAACAGGCTGATAATCGGGGCTTCAGAGGCCGGTCGACCGATTACGGGCGTATTGTCGGTTTTGATCCATGCCGCCCTGAAGGGTGCGGCTATCGCTTCGGCTGTGTCAGAAGCGGCATTAACCACGCTGGCCTGACCCGGATTCGCGAGGGCATTAAAGTTGTCCAGCCATCCCTGAGTAACTGGGTGTTGTACAGCGAGTCCTGATTGTTGTGCCCAGTTCTGAAGGAAAGGCTCAGCGCTGATCTGTTTCCAGTCACCGGACTGAGTGTAGACGGTCACTGTCGCGCCCTTGTCGAGATGTGCGACCACCGACGAATCATTGCCAGTAGTGGGATGGGTTCGTAGACGAACCTGGTTTGCGGACACACGCCCGTTTGGCGCGCCTTGTATATATTTACCAAAAACCCATAAGCGAACCGGCACCGGCAGTTCCAGTTGGACCCAGGTGCCGCGGCTTTGGAGAATCTTGACCGGGGTACCTGGCTTCAGTTGGTGCATTACCGGTTTGCCCAGATCCGGTGTTGCCCGCAACGCCAGGTCGTTGGCCTGAACATGCGCAGCTTTAAATCGGGTTTGGATGATTTTCTGGCCGGGGGTGGCTGATTCGACTTGCGCCCCGGTGGTATTGGCCGGTTGTGCCGTATCGGCAGAGGAATTGCTCTGAGTCGCCAGATCATCCTTGCCAATGATGCCGAGCACCCGTCTGGCGTCAGCATGATCTTGTTCGGCGGCGCGGTTAAGCCAGTAGCGGGTTTTACCCATATCCCGCTCGGCACCTTTGCCCAGGTAGTGTGCTAATCCGAGGTTGTACTGCGAAGTGGTATCCCCAAGTTCAGCCGCGCGTTCCCACCAATCTACCGCCTGGGAGAAATTTTTTTTCACCCCACGGCCCTCCCAGTAGGCGACCCCGAGGTTGAAGATGGCGGTTGGATGTCCCGAATCGGCGGCTTTGCGGAACCAGGCTAGGGCCTGCTTGAGATCTCGACTGACCCCTTTGCCCTCATAAAAGGCGACCCCCATTGCATACTGGGCTTCCCGGTTTCCCTGGCGGGCATGAGGTTCCCATAACGAAACTGCTGTGGCGTAACTGCCGGCGTTAAAGGCAGTCACAGCCCGCTGCAGATCTGCCTCTTGTGCCGCTACCCCGAAGCTGGTCAGCAGCAGTACTAGCAAGGTCCCGAGTTTCACCGGATGTGAGGTTTTCATTTGTCAGTGCCTACCCCCTGGGGATTCATACCTGAGCAATAGTAATGATCTCATGGGAGCCGTGCCAGATCATGGTGACCGCGACATAGAATATTATCGCAAGACCAATGTACGCAATCCAGGCATGACGCTCAAGCAGTCGTGCTACCAGCGCGGCGGCAAAGGCCATCAGGCCAACCGACAGGGCAAGACCCACCACCAGTATCAACGGGTGATCTCGGGCGATTCCAGCGACCGCGAGGACATTATCCAGCGACATGGAGACATCTGCCAGAATAATCTGGACAATGGCTTGTCTTAGGGATTTGGGTGGTGATTCCGATTCGTGTGCGGCTGCTGATTCTGCTTGCTGTTTAACCCGCAGTTCCCGCCAGAGCTTCCAACAGACCCACAACAGCAACAATCCACCGGCCAGCACCAGGCCGATGATCTGCAGTAACTGTACTGTGACCAGGGCAAAGGCGATTCTCAGCACAGCGGCAGCCGCGATTCCCATCAGAATCACCCGCGGGCGGATCGCGGCGGGTACGCTGGCGGCAACCAGCCCGATGACAATTGCGTTATCGCCGGCAAGCACCAGGTCTACCAGGATGACCTGTACCAGCGGCCAGAGTTGGTCTAAGTTCATGAGGGGGGCGAAAGGTCGCGGTGTAAAAAGTGCGTCGTGAGATACGCAACGATAAGATTAAGTTTATTATACGGTTGCTTGGGTCTGCCCAGGTTGTTTCGTCATCGCCTGTCCGGGTGTACACGAGTCGTCACAGAAAATAAGAGGGATCATAATGAGTAGGAATCAGGTCGCAGGCTTTGACTGGGCAGACCCCTTGGCCTTGGAGAACACACTCAGTGATGAAGAGCGCCTGGTGCAGAATTCGATACGGCGGTTCTGCCAGGAAGAATTGCAGCCCCAGATACTTGCAGCGCATCGCGAGGAAAAGATCGATCACCAGATCCTCCCACGCATGGGTGAACTGGGCCTTTTAGGCTCTACCATCGATGGTTACGGCTGTGCTGGACTGAATTATGTCTGCTACGGTTTGGCGGCTCGTGAAGTGGAGAGAGTCGACTCTGGATATCGCTCCATGATGAGCGTGCAATCCAGCCTGGTGATGCATCCGATCCATGCATATGGCTCCGAGGCGCAGCGAGAAAAGTATCTGCCCAGATTAGCAACGGGAGAGTGGGTAGGGTGCTTTGGCCTTACTGAGCCGGATCATGGCTCAGATCCGGGCGGTATGAAGACCCGGGCCCGCAGTGTTCAAGGGGGTTTCCGCTTGAGCGGGGCCAAGATGTGGATTACCAACTCGCCGATTGCAGATGTGTTCGTAGTCTGGGCTAAAGATGATGAAGGTGTGATTCGTGGGTTCGTGCTCGAGCGTGATATGTCTGGCCTGAGTACGCCGCGGATCGAGGGTAAATTCTCCCTGCGTGCTTCGGTTACAGGAGAGATTGTCATGGATGACGTTTTTGTTCCGGCGGAAAATCTACTGGAAAACGTCGGTGGCCTGAAAGGACCTTTTGGATGTCTTAACCGGGCACGTTATGGCATTGCCTGGGGAACCATGGGTGCGGCGGAGTTTTGCTGGCATGCGGCGCGCAGTTATACCCTGGAGCGAGAGCAGTTTGGTAGACCTTTGGCTGCCAACCAGTTGGTCCAAAAGAAGCTGGCAGATATGCAAACTGAGATTACCCTTGGCACCCATGCCTGTCTTCGACTGGGTCGTTTGTTTGATGAAGGCCTTGCTGCGCCTGAGGCAATATCGCTACTCAAGCGCAATAACTGCGGCAAGGCGCTGGATATTGCCAGAATAGCGCGTGATATGCATGGCGGTAACGGTGTTGCTGATGAGTACCATGTGATCCGTCACATGATGAATCTCGAGGCTGTAAATACCTACGAGGGAACCCATGATGTTCACGCGCTGATCCTGGGCCGCGCCCAGACGGGTATTCAGGCTTTTAGCGGCTGACGTATGGGCGTTTTGTCCCATATCAGAGTGCTCGACCTCAGTCGGGTACTGGCCGGACCGTGGTGTACCCAGATTCTGGCTGACCTGGGTGCAGACGTGATCAAGATCGAGCGACCAGGTCAGGGGGATGACACCCGGCACTGGGGGCCACCGTTTATCGATTCAGGTGTCAGTGAAGGCCCGGGCGAGTCAGCCTATTTTCTGGGCGCTAATCGCAACAAGCGTTCGGTCACGGTGAATATCGCAAGTCCAAAGGGTCAGCAGATTATTCGTGATCTCATCTTGACTTGTGACGTGCTGGTCGAGAACTTCAAAGTAGGGGCCCTGGCCCGGTACGGACTTGATTACGATTCTCTCAAGCCATTGCATCCCGAATTGGTGTACTGCTCAATTACCGGGTTTGGTCAGGACGGGCCCTATGCACACAAGGCCGGTTATGACCTCATGATCCAAGGCCTGGGCGGGTTGATGAGTATCACTGGGGAGGCTGAAGAGGTTGAAGGTGCCGGCCCTCAGAAGGTTGGGGTGGCGATGGCGGACATTGTGACAGGCCTTTATGCGGCTTCGGCAGTGCAGGCAGCACTCATTGGCCGTGCCCATTCAGGTGAGGGTCAGTACATCGATATGGCACTTCTGGATTGCCAGGTGGCCGTGTTGGCGAACCAGGCCATGACTTATCTTGCTGGCGGCGAGGTGCCCGTTCGCATGGGTAACGCCCACCCTAATATCGTGCCTTACCAGGTATTTCCGACACGTGATGGTCACGTGATTCTTGCGGTTGGTAACGACGCGCAGTTTGCCCGTTTTTGTGATCTTGCTGGCTGCCCGGAACTGGCCGAGAACGCGGATTTTCTGCGTAATGAGGACCGGGTCCGTAACCGCAGCACCCTGATTGCCAAACTGGAATCAGCCATGGCGACACGGAGCACTGCACAGTGGCTTGCGCTGCTCGAACCCGAAGGTATTCCCTGCGGCCCGATTAATCGAATTGACGAGGCGCTAAGTGACCCCCAGGTTGCGCACCGGGAAATGCGGGTCAGGGCGGAGCACGCCTCATTGGGTGAAATCGAACTGCTTAACAGCCCGATGAAGTTAAGGGGTACCCCGCCGCAGGTCAATCGTGCGCCCCCATTGCTCGGAGAGCATACCGACGCGGTGCTGTCCGAACTCCTGGGTTACTCCAAAACCCAACTCACGCAACTGCGGGTCGATGGTGTGACCTGATCCGATTCTGAGGGTTAACCTCGGGCTTCGAGCAATCGGAACTGAACGTCTTTGGTAATGGTGACCGGAGACGGGATGCCGTCAAATACCGCAGGGGTAAATCGCCACTGGCGCACGGCCATCACCGCTGCCTCGTCGAGCAATCGTGAACCGCTGGGTTTACTGACCGTCACCCTGGAGACCTTGCCCGATGCGGAAACGTTTACTGCGAGGGAGACATTACCCTCGAGGCCCTGACGGACCGCCAGGCGCGGATACACTGGCTTGGGGTTGCCGGCGACGGGTATCGGCTCAGATCGCGACAGCGTGTTGCCCGTATCCAGAGCAGCGATTGAAGGCTGTGCCTTGTTAAGCGCTTTTTCCAGCTCGATTTTTAACGCGGCAGTTTCCTTTTTCTGGTCCTCCACGCGGCGCGACATTTCGTGCTTCGCTTTCAGCGCCTGCTCTCGTGCCTCGCGTAGTTGCTCAAGATTGCGGTGCAGTAAAACCGTCTGATTTTGCAGCGCCGTTTCAGAGTGGCGTAACTCGGTTAGCTGATTTGCGAGCACACCGTTGGTTTTTGATAACGAGTCGTTTTTACCGCGTAACGTGATACCCTGTAATTCGGCGTGCGCGACTCGTTGGCTCAAGTCTATCCTTTCTTGAGACCACCGCTCACGGTGTTTAGTCAGGTCTTCTCTTTGCTGGCGCAGGTGTTGAGCGCTTTTCTTGTCCAACTGTTTTTTCGCCAGACGCTCCTTGCTGAGCACCTGTGCCAGGGTATCTTTTTCTTGGCGCAGCGCCAGATTCTCGGTTGCGGCGTTGTGGTGGGCGAGGGTCATCTCGATGACCGTCCCCTCCAGCGTTGTAACCGTCAGTTTTAGCGCCTCGGAGCCAGTCTCCAGGGCGCTGATCTGGTTTTTCAGCTTCTGTGTGGTTAATGCCAGCAGCGTGTTCTCCGCCTGCGCTTGGTCCTGTTGTGCCCGGAGTTGCCGGACACTCTTATCCAGATA
>PBSU01000055.1 GCA_002726415.1 Acidiferrobacteraceae bacterium
CTGGTCGAAACGCACATGGCAAGTCATCACACCGCCGAAACATTGCGGATCCAGGTGCTGGTAGACCCGTAAATCGGCATCCCTGATCTGCCTAAGACTGCGCGGATCGCTCGGTAGCTCATTATGGGGGTCTTCGACCACACCACTGTGGCCTGGGAAGTGTTTCGCTACTGCTCGCACGCCACAGCAGTTCATGCCTTGCGCTACGGCGCTCGCCAGCAATGCCACCACTTTGGGATCAGAGTGGAACGCTCGTCGGCCGATTGCCTGGTTACCCGAGGCCAGGTCGAGCACCGGTGCGAAACTGAAATCGATACCGGCTTCCCTTAATTCCGCCGCGAGCACCATGCCGACCGAACGGGCCCAAAGCAGGGCGCGCCCAGGCTGTTGGTCATAAAGAGCTCCGATATCCCTCATCGCAGGCAAGCGGGTAAACCCCTGCGCAAAGCGCTGAACCGGACCGCCCTCTTGGTCCACCCCGATCAATAAGGATGGGGTTTTAACCTCCCGCACCTGCCGAGTTAATGCTCCCAGTTGAGTAGGATCGACATAGTTGCGCGCGAAGAGGATTACGGCCCCGATATCAGGGTGAGTCAGGCGCTCACGGCTCACCGGATCCAGGGTATGACCCTCGATGCTGACCATCAGTTGTCCGACGGTGCTCAATTGAGGTTCAGTCGCCCGACATGGCGTGAGCGATTTCCTCTAACAGGCCCCGGCCTGCAGTCTCGACCAGATCCAGCACATGGGCGAAACCGTTCTTCGCGCCAAAATACGGGTCCGGCACCGATTGTCCTTCGTGACCTTGCGCATAATCGAGAAACAGCCCTACCCGTGCCTGGCTGTTTGGGGGTCGAAACGCCTCGAGGTGATAAAGATTCTCTTTATCCATTGCCAGTATGTAGTCAAAGTCAGTAAAGTCTTCTACGTTAACCTGACGCGCAGTCTGAACCGAAAGATCTATCCCACGATCACGAGCTGCCGCCTGTGCTCTGACATCGGGTGATTCCCCGGTGTGATATGCGTGAGTACCTGCCGAATCGATGCGTATTCGATCTGATAAGCCCTCTACCGCGACCAGTGTTCTGAACACGCCCTCCGCAGTCGGGGATCGGCAGATATTACCTAGACAGACGAACAAAACCGATGATGTCCGGGCCCCAGGGGTGTTCATTGATTTTGCTTTTGGAATAGATGAATGACGCGTTCGAGGTCGTCCAGGGTGTCTACGCCAGGGCCGGGTGACACTGTGGCCTCTGCGACGGCAATCTTTTCACCATGCCACAGCACACGCAACTGCTCGAGGCGTTCCAGGTTCTCCGGAGGGCATGGCTCCCTGCTCGCGAACTCCTGGAGATAAGCATGGCGATAGGCATAAATTCCGATATGCCGGCGGATGTGGGACCAAGGGATCGACTCTTCCCGGGCCGGGCTCTCCTGACGCGAATAGGGGATGGGAGAGCGTGAGAAATAAAGAGCGTGCCCCCGGTTATCCCGAACCACTTTCACCACGCTGGAATCGAAATACTGCTCTCGATGTTCGAGCGCGGCGCAAGCAGTTGCAACATCTGCCACTTTATCCTGGTGCAGTAACAGTGCGACCTGATCGACAAGGGCCGGCGGCATGTCCGGCTCATCTCCCTGCACATTAACCACAATCTGATCGGGGTCGAGCCCTGCTAGGGTCGCTGCTTGCGCTACGCGGTCAGTTCCGCTGATGTGGCTATCCGCTGTCATGCACGATACACCGCCAAAATTCTCTACCGCACGGGCGATCCCTTCGTCGTCAGTTGCCACTATTACCCGTTTGGCAGCACTGGCGCAGGCTGCTTCCCAGGTTCGTTGAATCAACGGTTTCCCCGCGACATCACGCAACGGTTTTCCCGGAAGTCGCGCAGAGCTAAACCGCGCAGGAATTATTACCGTGAACTCAAGAGCCATCAGACGATGCTCGCAATAGTTGTTCAACCTCCGTGACCAATTGTTCGGAGATGGTCACCTCCTGGCAGACCGCCCACCACCTGGGTTGAGCAAAACTCTCACATTTGACGGCGTCCTTCCATGTCATCAAGATCGTTTGGCCTGGATCCTGAGATAGATCCTCGCGAACGAAGGCATGGTGGTCCGGAAAAGCCATCTCCTGAGCTTTGAGATCGGCCTCATGGAGCATGGTGAAAAAGCGTTCTGGGCGGTGAATTCCGGCTACCGCTATTAGTGACAATCCGACAAAACTCGACAAACTCACCTCTTCACCCGTGAGAAGGTTCCGCGCGACCGATGCAGTGGTGTACATTGCGTGCTCGCCGGGCCCGGGGGCTGCGTCGCGACGCACTCGCAGATCAACCCGGCTGAGCCGCGATCGAGACTCGCGTAATGGCCCGGCGGGAAGCAAAAAGCCATTCCCGCGGTCTAGTGTTTCATCAATCAGCGCAATCTCAGCATTGCGACCCAGTGCCCAGTGTTGTA
This sequence comes from Acidiferrobacteraceae bacterium, assembly GCA_002726415.1. Classification (GTDB taxonomy): domain Bacteria; phylum Pseudomonadota; class Gammaproteobacteria; order Arenicellales; family UBA868; genus UBA868. The sequence continues at coordinate 2,467 of PBSU01000055.1, forward strand.
ATCCATCATCCGACAGCACCAGATCCACCTTGGAGTCCGCCAGCAGCCGGTCTACCGCGTCAGGCCTCTTCCGGGCGACCACTACAGGCACCTGCGCCATACGCGCGATCAGGACCGGCTCGTCTCCTACTGTAGCCGGGTCACTCCCACTGGTCACTACAGTCGCCGCCCTAACACGGCCTCCGTACCCTCGGCTAACCACGCCTGGCCGCCAGCCTCGGGCTTGTAGCGCCTGGGCCAATTTGATCACCAATGGCGTTTTTCCTGATCCCCCGACGGTCAGGTTACCCACAACGAGTACGGGAACGTTCCATTGGCGAATCTTAAAAACGCCAATTCTGTAGGCGATGGCGCGGGCACGCACGACCAGACCATATAAAAGACTCAAAGGCATAAGGAGCACGGTAATCGCGTCTACCCGGTCCCAGTGTCTTTGTATCGCAGTGCCTACTCCCATCACAAGGACGCCGGTGACTCCGATGAGACTCCTTGCTCGGCCTGCTGAACACGCCACATATGGGCATAACGACCATCGCGCTGAAGGAGAGTCTGGTGGTTGCCGGCCTCGATGATCTGCCCACCTTCAAATACATGAATCTGATCAGCGTGCGTCACGAAGCTTAAACGGTGGGCAATGACCAAGATAGACCGCCCAAGGGCAAAGTCCTGCACAGCCTCTTTTATTTTCTGCTCGGAAAGCACGTCTAATGCAGAAGTAGCCTCGTCCAGAACCAGAATAGCTCCGGCCCGATACAAGGCCCGCGCCAGTGAAACCCTTTGACGCTGCCCTCCCGAAAGTTGAGATCCCAGTTCTCCCACATTGTTCTGGGCGGACTCCGGAAGTTGCGCGACACCCGTAGCTCTCAGCAGAGCATTCAGGTCAATACGATCGTCTTGCCCACCACCATAGTGAACGTTCTTATCCACCGAGCCATCGAAAAGAATGGGGTCCTGGGGCACCAAAGCTATCTGGCTGCGTAAATACTCCAAGGGATAGGAGCCGATGGGGTGCCCGTCGATGAGGATTTCTCCAGCATCAGCAGCGTAAAATCCGAGCAACAACGTAGCGATGGTAGATTTTCCGCTCCCTGAAGCGCCCACCAGGGCCACGGTTTGCCCGGGTGAAAGATTAAAGGAAACATGATCAAGCGCTGGTTGTTCGCCGCGCGGGTAACAGAAGCTTACGTTACGAAATTCGACCGCACCTTCTATTTTGGGCGTTTCGTACATCTCCCCTGATGCCTCAGGCGGCTCGTCCACTAACGAAAAAACGCTGTTGGCAGCGGCGATACCCGCTTGAATATATTCGTTAATGCGGGCCAGACGTTTAATTGGACTCATCAGCAACAAAATAGTGCCCATATAAGACACGAAAGTCCCAGGGCTGACAAAAGAGCCGATTGTGTCGCTCAATGCGAGGTAAATAATGAAGGCAACACCTGCGCCCGCAATTAACAACAGCAGGGGAACGCTGATCGCAGCTACCAGCGCTCTTCGAAGCGACTGCCGCTGGTTAGCCTGATTTGCTACCCTGAATGCCGTCTCTTCGTCCGCATACCCCCCAAAGGCTTTCACCACCCGGTGTCCTTGGAGCGCTTCTTTCGCAACGTGAGTAATACCACCCATGGATTGCTGGATCCCTTCGCTGGAACGCCGAAATCGTTTTGAGGCCTTGCGCACCACGATCGCGACAAACGGCGTAATCAGGAGGAATATCAACGTCAGCGGCCAACTCAGCATAAACATCCAAATTACCAGGCCGATGGTGAGCAGCGAATCCTTAACCACGATTCTGACCGCCATGGTACCGGCATCCGCTATCTGTTCCAGGTCGTAGATCAACTTCGAAATCAGGCCTGCTGTGGGCTGGGTATCGTAATAACTTGAAGGTAAACGAAGAATGCGAGAAAAGAGAAGCTCTCGCAGATCGAAGATCAGGCGCCGTCCCACCCAGGCGATGCAGTACTGGTCGGCAAAGGCCCCAACCGCGCGGGCAACGAAAACCCCCAACAGCAGGAAAGGGGTCAGTTGAATGATACTTTGATCGCGTTCAACGAAACCGCCGTCCATAATCGGTTTCAGCAACGCTGCGAAAGAGACCTCCGCTAGGGCCACTACAGCCATGCCCGCAATGCTCAGCGAGAAAATTTTCTTATAGGGCCAAACGTACCCCAACAACCGCCGGTAAAGGGCGAGACTCGGTGACGAACCACCCTCAGCGGGCATCAGGGTTTTACCTGCGCCGCAAAGGTGATTCGTGTCAACCCCGCACGCCGTGCAGCATCTAAGGCGCTGACCACTGATCCATGGCTTGCCTGAGTGTCTGCGTGAATAATGAGAGTAGGCATCTGGGGACCTTGGGACAGGCGCCTAAGAGACGCATGCAAGCTTTGCGTGTCAAGAAGGCCGGAACCCGCCTCCACGCCCTGCCCTGCTCTCAGGCGGTAGTGGCCCTGCGTATCGATCTCCAGGGCTATGATCGCTCTTTCTGAGTCTAAGGCAGAAGATCTTGTGGCCTCGGGTAGTGCAATTTCGAGCTCTGTTTCGCGGCTGAAAGTGGTCGAAACCATAAAGAAGATGAGCAGCAAAAAAACAATGTCGATCAACGGCGTGAGGTTGATCGAGACATCCTCCTCGGGAGGTCTTGAAAACTTCACTCTGGCAGTCGCCCCCGAAGTGCTTCGATTAACCTCAACGCCTGTTGCTCAATTTCAACCGTCAGTTCGTTAATTCGGCCTCGAAAGTAACGATGGAACATCAGACTGGGTATTCCGACCGAAAGGCCTGCGGCCGTAGTGATCAACGCCTCGTAAATACCTCCTGCCAGAATCTGAGGGTCGCCCACCCCGGCAGTGGTAATAGCGGCGAAGACCTTAATCATGCCGATAACGGTCCCCAGCAGTCCCAGTAAAGGCGTGGTAGCGGCTATAGTTCCAAGCGCGTTGAGATATCGCTCAAGATCATGCACCGCATGTCGGCCTGCCTCCTCGATAGCCTCTCGAAGGCGCGCCGGCGTTTTAGCTGCGCACGCCAAACCTGCTGCAAGTACTCGGCCCAACACTGAGCCACGGCGAAGCGCCGCGATACGATCGGCATCAAGCCGGCCTTGCATCAGAGCGCGTTCAACCTCAACCGTGAGTCCGGAAGGCACCACTACCGCGCGCCGCAGCGCAAAGAAGCGTTCCAAAATGATGCCCAGGGACAGTATTGAACAGATGACGATGGGTAGCATCAGCCAGCCGCCGCTGCGCATCACCTCAAGCATTGGCGTCAGATCCGGCACGCCGCGAAGCGCAAATCGTCAATAGCAGCAAAATTCTCATCTGGAGGTCAATTCTACCTGTCCTGACCCAGGTAAACAGGCTCGCCTTGTGACGCCGGTCGATGCCAGAATCGCAAACGGCGATCTGCAAAAGTCTCAACCTGCCATCCTGATAGGGTCGTCCGCAACGTGATCTGGCCGTGCGGAGCGGTATCAAGAACCCGGATACCCAGTTTTCGGTACCGAGCCAGCACCTCCGGCCTGGGATGGCCGAAGCGGTTTTTGATCCCCCGGCTCAAGAGGCCATATTCCGGGTTAACGGCGCTAAGAAACGTTTTTGTAGAGGAGGTCTTTGACCCGTGATGGGGAACCTGCAGTACATCCACCTCAAGCGTCTTGCCATAACGCTCGACCAGCGCCCGCTCCGAGGCCTGCTCAATATCCCCAGTCAACAGGGCACTCCCGGAATAACCCGTAATCTTCAGTACACAGGAGTAATTATTGACATTGCGAGTTCTCGTCGGGCGACTCTGAAGGAATTCGAATCGAACTCCGTCCCAAATCCAAGGCGGTTGGTGCAGGCAGTCAACCCCTCCGGTCTTGCGCGCCTCGCCACTGAATAACCTTCGAATCAAAACCTCCCGTTGGGTTCCGGCCAGACCACCGGCATGATCATTTGAACTATGACTGAGGACAACGGCGTCGATGGCTTTCACCCCTCGCCCCGAGAGTTGAGGCGCTATTACTGTCGCACCTAAACTGAAATTGCCGTAACGGGGTCCAGTATCGTAGAGCAATACATGGTCGTGCAGATAAACAACGACTGCAAGGCCTTGGCCGACATCCAGCATGGTCAATTGAAACTGACCTGGGCCCGGGCGATCAGCAGCGGACAAACCCCAACCTCCAACAACAAGCGCAAAAACCAACGCTGCGCTCAAAACCCGATTGGACCACCGTTTCTGCACAAGCATCACTACCAGGCTAGCCGCCATCAAAATCCCCCACCCCGAGGACAACTTCAACACAGCCCCGGGCAAGCTCGTTGCGATCCTCGCTACCGAAAGAACCCACGACACCACTGCGCCGGCTCCTTGCAGTAACAGCCCGGCAAGTTCATTTAACTCGAAAAAGTTCGCGCCCAGTGCCCCTAAAACCAGTGGAACAACGACAAAGCTAAATGCAGGAACCGCTAAAAGATTAGTAAATATTGAGAATATAGCCAGCTCTTCAAACCAAAAAATAAGAAACGGAGCGAGCCCGAACAACAAGAATACCTGGAGCCACAACAGATCTTTCAGGTACACCCCCATTCGGCCGAATGGGTTGCATCTGTTGGTGGTGTGGGATGCGCTGGAGCCGCCCTTCTCGGAGATTTTTAAATCAACCGCGCCGGTTGATGTAAAGTGAAAAATAAACCAGACCGCCGCGAATGATAGCCAGAACCCGGGTGTAGAAACCAATAGGGGTCTAAATACTGCGACAGAAAGCATCGCGCTGGCGAGCACATTCTGTGGGTCCGATCGGCGAAGATTCATGGCCAACAGTGCCCCAACTCCAACCATGATAAAGGCGCGGGTACTCGATATCGGGAATCCGGCCAGGGCCGTATAGCCCAACGCAAACGTAACGCCGACCCAAATCCCAGCAAACCTTGCCGGATAAAGACCACAAAGGTTACCGGATAAACGCCAAGCCCAACTGGCCAGCAAGAATCCCAACATCCCGGCGAGTCCAACGTGCAGTCCTGAAATCGCAATCAGGTGGGCCAGGCCGCTACGGCGCAGTAGTCTTTGCTGTTCCTGACTTATCCCAGAACGTTCACCCATTGCCAGGGCGGTTAAGATTCCCGGTTCTGTGACGTCTCGCATCCCAACCGCCAGGCGTTCCATCAAAACACCTCGAAACCGGTCGATATTGTGATCGGCGCCCAGGTACTGATGGGCAACGCTACCGTTGTCGATTACATACCCTGACGCAACAATGCCTTTTCTAAAAAGATGGCGTTCGTAGTCAAACCCATATGCATTGCGATAGCCCCTTGGGCTTTTGACTTTAATCCAAAGGCGCCATTTATCCCCGGGCCGAAGTGAGCGCGCCCCTCCGTACCACCTCAAACGAATTTTAGCCCGACAGGGATATCCAGCCCCATCAGAATAGAACGTGGTCAAAAGGAAATCGAATCTGGTCGAAAAGTTATCGTGACGGGGGATGCCGACAACTGTGCCACTGGCCTGTAGGGGCACTCCCAGTACCTTTGGCGCGAGGGCCGAGTAGGCCCCCTGGAGCGCCAGGGCGTTCGCCCATACCCACCCCAGCAGAATGGTACTGGCCAGTAATCCACGGCCCGTGAGGAGAATCATCAGTCCGAACATCGCCAGACCAACGGTTAAAGCCGTGGGTAATAGTGCTGCCTGGTTCATGACCAAGCACGTCCCCAGGGAGAACCCCAGGGCACCAATCAGACGTTTCGGCATCCTTGCCAGGCCGTATAATCATATGAGGCCAGATTCCATTATAGGCTTACCCCGGCTGGAGCGTTAGTGATGCCCCGAAAGCTGCTGCGCCGGTTAATACCGGATCGACAACAGATCCACCAGCGCGCAGGGTTCGCCCGCCGCTGGATTGGCGAGGAGGATCTGTGGCACCTTGGCCGACGCCCGGTTGCCCGCGCCTTCAGTATCGGCTGCTTCTGGGCGCTACTTCCATTACCCGTACAAACTCCTTTCGCACTGCTGAGCGCTATCTTTTTCCGGGCAAATATTCCGGTGGCTGTACTCGGGGTCTGGATATCCAACCCCCTGACCATGCTGCCGTTGTACGGAACGGGGTTTGTTCTCGGCGCCTACCTGACCGGGACGCCCCTAGTGCCAATCAACGAGATTACGTTGATATGGTTGGGCACCCGCCTGCCCCAACTCTGGCTGGGCTGCCTGTTAATGGCAATTGTAGGAGCTTTTTTAAGCTTCTATCTCGTCACTGGGCTGTGGAAACTGAAAGTGTTGCGCAATCGACAGCGTCGCCGATCCTCACGATCATGATGGAACCTGAGCGATTGGCTCTATAGCGCGGTGTCGCCGGTAAGCCTTAACCCGCAGCTGAGAGTCTGCCCTCACGCAACTCCAATTGCTCATCCAATTTGCTCGCAAAGGCGGGATCATGCGTCGCTATGACGAGCGCAAGGCCACGATCTTGAACAAGTTCGAGCATCAGACTTTGCACCCCTTTTGCAGTCTGCTGATCGAGATTTCCGGTCGGTTCATCAGCGAGAACACAACTTGGATCGTTGATCAATGCTCGGGCCACAGCAGCACGCTGACGCTCACCCCCGGATAGTTCTGATGGTCTGTGATTTTCCCTATGATCAAGTCCAACTCGAGTCAGCATTTCTGCGGCCTGCTCTTTTGCCTCACTGACGGTGCTCCCGCCAATCAACAAAGGCATGGCCACGTTTTCCAGGGCTGTAAACTCCACAAGCAGATGGTGAAATTGATAGACAAAGCCAAGATAGCGGTTACGTACTAAGCCAATCTGCCGCGTCCCCAGAGTATGTAGCGAGCTCCCATCCAGGTAAATCTCCCCTTTGGCGGGCTTCAAGAGTCCGCCCAGCGCTTGCAGTAATGTGCTCTTGCCACTGCCCGACGCGCCCGTAATCGCAATACTGGCACCCCGGCTGACGCGTAGATTAACGCCTTTTAACACTTCCACCGACAAACCAGGTTCTTTGAAAGTAACAGATACCCCGGTACATTCGAGAGCGGGAGGGTTGTCATTCATAGCGAAGTGCCTGGGCTGGCTCTGTACGGGCGGCCCGCCATGCCGGGTAAAGCGTCGCAATGAGGCAGATAAGAAAAGATACCGCGGTAATAGCGGTGACATCGGGCCATCGCAATTCAGCCGGGAAGTCACTAATCACGTAAACACTTGCTGGGAAGAACTCAATCCCGAAAATTTCTTCGATCCAGGGTACCAAAGTCTCAATGTTCAAGGCAGTGATCACTCCCAAGGCGCCGCCGATCGCGGTGCCACCAAACCCAATCACCACACCTTGCACAATGAAAATCGCCATCACTTGAAGAGGCGGAAGGCCAAGGGTTCTCAAAATAGCCACATCAGCCCTCTTATCCGTAACAACCATTACCAAAGTGGAGACAATATTGAAAGCGGCCACTGCGATAATGAGGAGCAATATGATGAACATCACGCGTCGCTCGATCTTCAGTGCAGTAAAAAAGTTAGCGTGCTCGCGTGTCCAGTCACTGATTCTATGCCCCGAACCAAGTAACTGCCCGAGTTCTAACCCGATTCGAGGTGCATGGTAAATATCACTCACTCGCACTCTCACCCCACTGACTCCATCACCGGCTTCAAGCAGGCGTGCCGCGTCCCCTAGGTGAGTAATCGCTAACCCAGAATCGTATTCATACATATCCATTTCGAAGATCGCAGCAACCGTAAAACGCTTCATCCGGGGCAAAAGCCCAGCAGGTGTGATCCTCCCCTTGGGTGCAATCAACGTGACCCGATCGCCCACACCGGCGCCCAGAGACCGAGCGAGTTGTGACCCCAGAACTATTTGCCAGGCACCTGGTACCAGCGAAGACCACCGACCTGACTCCACGTAGTTCATCACCGTCGAAACTCCGCGCTCCTGCTCTGGCATGACTCCCCGCAACAGCACACCGGTAACGGCATCCCCGCGGGTCAGTAATCCCTGCCCCAGGATATAAGGGGCTGCGGCGGCTACATCCTCGTGTTTTTTGATGGTCGCCTCTAGCGTTTCCCAATCTCGAAGCCAACCGTGACTGGCACTTACGGTCACATGCGAAGCCACACTCAGGATCCGGTCTCGAAGTTCCCGCTCGAAACCATTCATTACCGATAGCACCGTAATCAACGCCCAGACCCCGACGCTGATTCCGAGAATGGATATCACCGATATAAAGGAAACAAAGTGGTTGCGGCGCCTGGCACGGGTGTACCGAAGCCCGACGAAGAGTGCGACTGGCCGAATCATCCTGACACACTCAAGCCCAAATACGGGTCAATCGGCGTTTTCGGGTCGCATATGCGGGAACAGCAGTACATCACGGATGGAAGGACTATCGGTAAGAATCATCACGTAACGGTCTACACCAAGCCCACCGCCTGCATTGGGCGGCAACCCGTATTCAAGCGCATTGATATAGTCGGCATCGTAAAACATGGCCTCCTCATCTCCGGCGGCTTTCGCTTGCGCCTGCTCACGGAACCGCTGGGCCTGATCCTCGGGGTCATTGAGTTCTGAGAATCCATTTGCTAGCTCACGCCCGGCCGCAAACAGTTCAAACCGGTCGGTCAGGTTTGGGTTATTGCTCTGACGCCGAGACAACGGTGAGACCTCTGCGGGATAGCCGGTAATAAAGGTTGGCGCGATCAAATTACTCTCAACAGTTTCCTCGAAAAGGTCCAGCAATAATTCTCCCGCCGTTTTATCCCCATCAAATTCAAATCCGGCCATTTTGCCGCAGTGCAAAAGCGCCTGCGCGTCAGAACAGGCGTCTGGCGAGAGTGTAGGGTTGTATTCGCATACAGCCTCTGTCATCGAAAGTCGGTTAAAGGTTGCACCAAAATCGATGGTCTTGCCCTGGTATGTCAGGGTAGCTGTCCCCACAACCTCGCCCGCCACTTCCCGGAGCATCTGCTCTGTCAGGTCCATGTAGTCGTGGAAATCCACATAGGCTTCGTTGTATTCAAGCATCGTGAACTCGGGGTTGTGCTGAGTGCTAAGTCCTTCATTCCGAAAGTTGCGGTTAAGTTCATACACCCTCTCAAATCCCCCGACCAGGCACCGTTTGATATACAGTTCTTGCGCAACACGAAGATACAGATCGACATCCAGGGCGTGGTGGTGGGTCACAAACGGTCGCGCGTTAGCGCCCCCAGGGATAGACTGCATGATAGGCGATTCGATTTCGAGATACCCCCTGCAATCGAGAAAACGGCGCAAGGCAGTAAGCGTCGCCGCCCTTTTGCGGAACACATCACGCGATTCCTGGCTGACCAGGAGGTCTACATAACGCTGACGGTACCGGGTCTCAATATCGGTAAGGCCATGATACTTCTCTGGTAATGGGTGCAATGACTTGACCAGTAAACGCAAGTCCTGCACGTTAATGGTCAGCTCGCCGGTCCGGGTTCTAAAGAGTATCCCGACGACGCCGACGATATCTCCAATATCGAGTTTCTTGAAAACGCTGTTGTACACCCCTTCGGGTAACGTGTCCCGTTGCGCGTAGATCTGGATATCGCCGGACTCATCACGAACATGGGCAAAGCTCGCTTTACCCATGACCCGGCGAGTCATCAGGCGTCCGGCGACACTGACTTCGATAGGCTGTTCGTCCAGCCCCGAGGTCTCAGTGTGCTCGTGCCGGGCAAAGATAGTGGCCGCATCGATGTTACGGCGAAAATCATTGGGAAAAGCCTCGCCCGTGTCCCGGAGTGCTGCAAGCTTAGTTTTTCGCTGCGTAACCTGTTCGTTGTCGTTAATCTTTGTCATCAGTATTCTATTTCTAGAGCCCCGCTTTCAAGCTGGCTTCAATGAATTGCCCGAGTCCCCCGTCAAGAACCGCCTGCGTATTTCCCGTCTCAACACCGGTGCGAAGATCTTTGATTCGGGATTGGTCCAATACGTAAGAACGTATCTGACTACCCCATCCGATGTCGGCCTTGGAGTCTTCAAGCTCTTGTTGCTTCTCCCGCTTCTCACGCATTTGGGCGTCGTATAGCCGCGCCCTAAGCATGTTCATGGCTTCCGCTCGATTTCTATGCTGGGAGCGGTCGTTCTGGCATTGCACCACAATCCCGCTCGGAAGGTGGGTAATGCGCACCGCCGAGTCGGTCCGGTTGACGTGCTGCCCCCCTGCCCCGCTGGCGCGGTAAGTATCGACGCGAAGATCCGCTGGGTTAATCTCCACTTCGATACTGTCGTCGATTTCCGGGTAAACAAACACAGAGGCAAAAGAGGTATGCCGACGATTACCCGAATCAAAAGGCGATTTACGAACCAATCGATGAACGCCGGTCTCGGTGCGTAACTTTCCAAAGGCATATTCCCCCCGGATTTGAATGGTCGCGCTCTTGATTCCAGCCACCTCACCGTCCGAGCGCTCAATCAGTTCAGTCACGAATTTTTCATCTTCGGCCCAGCGCAGATACATCCGCAAGAGCATCTCAGCCCAGTCCTGGGCCTCTGTACCCCCGGAGCCCGCCTGAATATCGACAAAGGCGTTCGCCGAGTCGAGCTCTCCTGAAAACATCCGAAGAAACTCGAGTTTTTCCAGTTGCGCGACGATCTGACGGGTATCCCGCTCGATCAGGTCGATCGATTCTGAATCTTCTTCCTCACGCGCAAGCACGAGTAGTTCCCGGGAGTCCTGAGTCCGGGTGTCCAGATCAGCGAGCGTAGTCACGGTCGCCTCGAGGCTGGCTCGCTCCTGCCCAAGTTTTTGAGCCTCTTGCGGGTTGCTCCAGATCTGGGGATCCTCAAGGCGTAACAACACTTCCGCGAGACGGTCTTTTCGCTCCTCGAAGTCAAAGATACCCCCTAAGCGCGTCGATACGCGCCGTTATCTCTTTCAGGAGGCTATTTAATTCCCCTACCTCTGTCATCTGGTATGACCGTCCTTAAGCCGTGATGAAACCCGGAGGATACCGGAATTGGGTCCGTTCGTAATCCTGGATCGTCGTATTTCCCGTTCGCTCGCGTCTTCCAGGCACAAGGAAACGACATCGCCGAGGGTGTCAAGTTGCTCGAACATGCTGTTTGTTGGAGAATTCCGTCTCCCCGTTATCCTATTCCAATTTCCTTTGACCCTTTATCCATGATTATTGGTATCCCAGTCGAGTGCGCCGCTGGTGAGCGCCGCGTTGCGCTAGCACCTTCTAGCATCCCCCAGATTACCCAGTTGGGTTTTGAGGTACAGATCGAAAGCGGGGCGGGTACAGCTGCGGGCTTCGCTGACCAAGACTATCTCGACCAGGGCGCCACTATCGCCACTAATCGAGAAGCGCTCTGGGGCGACAGCGACATTATCATCAAGATTCGCCCGCCGCTTCAATCCTCCGACCCGAGTTTCGGTGAGTTTCAGTTGCTCGGTAGAGGTAAAAGCTTAATCTGCCTCGTGGGCCCTGCTCAGAACCCGACTCTGCTTGCCGATCTTGCCAATGCAGGCGTCACCACCCTCGCGATGGACGCGGTGCCACGCATCTCACGTGCACAGAAGCTCGATACCTTGAGTTCCATGGCAAACATTGCCGGATACCGTGCGATCGTCGAAGCCGCCCATCATTTTGGGCGTTTCTTTACCGGGCAGGTTACCGCAGCAGGCAAAGTGCCCCCCGCAAAAGTTCTGGTGATTGGCGCCGGCGTGGCCGGATTGGCTGCAATCGGGGCCGCGAACGCGATGGGCGCAATTGTCCGCGCTTTCGATACCCGGCCCGAAGTAAAAGAACAAGTCGAAAGCATGGGGGCACAGTTCCTGATGCTGGACTTCAACGAAGATGGTGCTGGTGAAGGTGGCTACGCCAAAGTCATGAGCGAAGAATTTATTGCGGCGGAGATGAAGCTGTTTGCCGAGCAGGCTCGCGAAGTCGACATTATCGTTACCACTGCGCTGATTCCCGGCAAACCGGCTCCCAAGTTAATCCTGGCCGAAACCGCCCGATCTATGCGCGCGGGCAGCGTTATCGTAGATCTTGCGGCCGAACAGGGTGGCAACTGTGAACTGACCCGGCCCGGAGAAGTCTGCAAAACCGATGGCATCACGATTATCGGTTACACCGATTTACCAAGCCGAATGGCTGCCCAATCGAGCCAACTCTATGGCAACAACATCTCGAATTTACTCGCCGAATTGTGCCCAGAGAAAGACGGCCGCGTTAACGTCAACATGGAAGATGAAGTAATCCGGGGCATGACCGTCGTAAACGCCTCTGAGGTGACCTGGCCACCTCCCCCGCCGCGACTTTCTGCAAAACCCAGACCCGCGACCCCCGAGCAGACGCCATCCCCAGCCAAGCCCGTTCAATCCAAAGCGAGCTCTGCGGCAAGTTCATTTGGAGGTCTCGCCTTCGTGGTCCTAGCGATTCTTGGGGTCGGCGCGGTCGCTCCACCTTCGTTCATGTCGCACTTCACCGTTTTTGTTCTGGCAATATTTGTGGGCTGGCAGGTCATCTGGAATGTCACTCCAGCGTTGCACACACCATTGATGAGTGTCACCAACGCGATAAGTGGAATTATTGTCATCGGGGCGCTGCTTCAAATGGGCTCTAGCTCCATCCTGGTCATAATTCTCGCCACAATCGCACTTCTTCTGGCGAGCATTAATGTCTTTGGTGGGTTTTGGGTGACCCAACGCATGCTGCAGATGTTTCACAAGGGATCATGATGTCCAGCGGAATAATCTCAGCTGCCTATATCGCCGCTTCAATTCTTTTTATTCTGAGTCTGGGTGGTCTCAGCAATCAGGAAAGCGCACGGCGAGGTAATCTTTTTGGAATCGCCGGTATGACGTTGGCGATTGGCGCAACCCTTTTCACCGGGCTGCCCCTCAGTTACGCGTTGGTGTTAGGGGTGGTGGCGATCGGAGGGGCCTGCGGTGGGTTAGTCGCGGCACGGGTAGAGATGACCGCCATGCCACAGCTGGTTGCGCTGCTTCACAGTTTCGTCGGACTCGCCGCGGTACTGGTCGGCTTTGCGTCCTATCTTGAGCCAACAACTCACTTTGTGGGCGCAGAAAAAACCGTCCATGACATCGAGATTTTCCTAGGCATACTCATCGGAGCAGTCACCTTCACTGGCTCTATCGCTGCCTTCGGAAAACTCCAGGGTATCCTCACCAGTCGCCCGGTCCTGATGCCGGCCAGACATTTGATCAATCTGGCCATCGGGCTGGTCTGTGTCTGGCTGGGGTATGTTTTTGTTGGCGCGGACTCGATCAGTGCCGGGTCTTGGCCTCTGCTGATCATGACTGCGTTAGCCTTCGCATTCGGTGTTCATATGGTGTTGGCGATCGGCGGAGCAGATATGCCGGTTGTGATATCGATGCTGAACAGTTATTCCGGTTGGGCGGCCGCCGCAACCGGGTTCATGTTGGCCAACGACCTGTTGATCGTGACCGGCGCGCTGGTTGGCAGCAGTGGCGCCATATTGAGTTACATTATGTGCCGGGCCATGAACCGGCGTTTTGTCTCAGTGATTCTAGGCGGTTTTGGGACCACTTCGGTCTCAAAAGGCACGAGCGAGGCGCAAGGCGATGTGATTCCGGTATCGGCCGGAGAGACCGCCCAGTTACTTTCGACCGCCAGTAGCGTCGTTGTAGTTCCGGGATACGGGATGGCAGTCGCTCATGCACAACATCCTGTCTCAGAACTGGTCTCCTCCCTCAAGCAACGAGGTATCCAGACGCGTTTCGCGATCCACCCGGTCGCCGGGCGGATGCCAGGTCATATGAACGTGCTCCTGGCAGAAGCCAAGGTTCCCTACGACAGTGTTCTCGAGATGGACGAGATCAACCCAGATTTTCCGGATACCGATGTGGTCCTGGTCATCGGGGCAAACGACATCGTTAATCCAGCAGCACAGGAAGATCCTGACAGCCCAATCGCGGGGATGCCAGTCCTGGAGGTCTGGAAGGCACAGACCACGATTATCCTCAAACGCAGCATGGCTACCGGTTACGCCGGGGTTGATAACCCCCTTTTCTACCGGGAGAACACCAGAATGCTGTTCGGCGATGCAAAGGACAGCATCAGCCAGGTACTAGCAGCGCTGTAGGCGAAAGCGAATTCAGGCCTCTATCGCCTGCACCATCGCCGCTCCGATCTCGGCCGGATTTGCTGTTACCGTGACTCCTGCGGCTTCCAGAGCGTCGATCTTATCTTTCGCACTACCACTGCCACCGGCGATAATCGCACCTGCATGGCCCATCCGTTTTCCCGGCGGGGCCGTTACCCCGGCGATAAACGCCGCTACAGGCTTCTTCATGTACTCGCCGATCCATTCCGCACACATTTCCTCATCCGTCCCACCAATCTCGCCGCACATCACCACGGCATCTGTGTCGGGATCATCATTGAACAGCTTCATCACATCAAGATGCTTCAAGCCATTTACCGGATCCCCTCCGATTCCGACACAGGTCGACTGCCCCATACCTAACTTTGTCAGCTGATCCACTACCTCGTAAGTGAGTGTGCCGGAACGGGACATCACGCCAATCCGGCCCGGTGTGTGAATGTAGCCGGGCATAATGCCTATCTTAATCTTCCCGGGCGTAATGACCCCGGGGCAATTGGGCCCCACCAGGAGTGAGTCGCTGCCTTCCATACGGCAGCGGGTGCGAACCATATCTTTCACCGGAACGCCTTCCGTAATACAGATCACCGTTTTAATGCCGGCATCGACGGCCTCGTCGATCGCCGCGGCCGCAAAGGGCGGGGGCACATAAATAACCGAAACATTCGCCCCGGTTGCTTCGCGGGCTTCGACTACCGAATCGAATACCGGGATACCCTCAAGGTGTTGCCCTCCTTTTCCCGGGGTCACGCCTGCCACGAATGTCTCGCGACCCAGGGCGTAGTCCAGGCAGTTTCGGGTATGAAACTGGCCAGTCTTTCCGGTGATTCCCTGGGTGATAACGCGGCTGGTTTCATCAATAAGTATTGCCATCCCGGTTATGCCCTCGTCGCCTGGACGACTTTTTCTGCTGCATCCGCCATGGTTGTCGCGTTAACCATGTCAAGCCCCGAGTTCTTCAAAATCTCTCTTCCTTTTTCCACATTTGTACCCTCAAGCCGAACTACCAACGGTATTTGAAGCTCCACCAACGCCGCCGCCTGAACCAACCCCTGCGCCACCACATCGCAACGCATAATGCCACCAAAAATGTTAACCAGAATCGCTTCAAGTCCGGGATTCTTCAACATGATCTTGAATGCATCAGTAACCTGTTCTGTGGTGGCTCCGCCTCCGACGTCCAGGAAGTTAGCCGGCTCGCCACCGTAAAGCTTGATGATATCCATGGTTGCCATTGCGAGACCTGCGCCGTTAACCAGGCAACCGATATTGCCCTCCAGTGAGATATAGCTAAGCCCAGCAGCTGAGGCATCAAGCTCATCGGGATCTTCTTCGTCTTTGTCGTGCAGGGCGACGATCTCGGGATGGCGAAAAAGCGCATTGTCGTCAAAATTAAATTTTGCATCGAGGGCAAGAACGGCGCCGTCCGTCGTAACCACCAGAGGATTGATCTCAGCCAGTGAGGCGTCTGTTTCCCAAAACGTCTGATACAACGCCTTGAAAAACGTCACCGCCTCAGCAGCTTGGTCCTGCTGTAGGTCTAACTCCAGGGTGAGCATGCCCGCGTCTTCGTCCGACAGGCCCTGTTCCGGATCGATAATCACCTTGTGAATCTTTTCCGGCGTGCGAGATGCAACCTCTTCAATTTCGGTACCCCCCTCTGCACTTACCATCAGGACGACTCGCTGGCATGACCGGTCTATGACTAACCCCGCGTAAAGTTCCCGAGCGATATCAACTCCCTCCTCTACCAACAAGCGATTGACCCGCTGCCCATCGACCCCAGTCTGGTGGGTTACCAACTTCATGCCAAGCATGTCCTGGGCGGCACTGCGCACTTCGTCCAGTGAGTCTACGACCCTGACGCCGCCGCCCTTGCCCCGGCCACCGGCATGGATTTGTGCTTTAACAACCCAACATTTGCCACCTAATTGCGCTGCGGCCGCGACAGCCTCATCGACACTGAAGCAGGCTTCTCCCCGAGGGACACAAACGCCTCGATCTCTTAGTATCTCCTTCGCCTGGTACTCATGTACTTTCATTCCGGTTTTCCTTTCTAACGATTTTTCGGGGCAGCGGGCAGCCTTTAACCCGCGTACTGAACCTCTATCGGTCGTGCCGGATCGACAATCCAGTCACTCCAGGAGCCGCTGTAAAGCCGCGAACCATGCAGCCCCGCGTACTCCATGGCAAATAGGTTATGGCAAGCTGTTACCCCTGAGCCACAGCTATGGATCACCTCAGTTGGATCACGGTCTCCCAACAATAGGGCGAACTCGGACTTGAGCTCATCGGCAGACTTGAACACCCCTTGCGAGAGGTTCTGGGCAAAGTGGCGGTTGACTGACCCAGGGATACAGCCTGCTTTGCGATCCAGCGGTTCTTGTTCGCCGCTAAAGCGTATTGCTTCCCGAGCATCAACGATCAGGGTGGCATCGCTGTCAAGTGCATTGTGGACGGCGCCGGCGTCCACCTGCAAGGCCGAATCTGCATCTAGCATCAATGCGGTCGGGGTGATTTTTCTACGATCCTCGCCCGCCTCCATCGGTAATCCCGCCTTCGTCCATTGATGAAATCCCCCGTCCAATAGTGAAACCTGCTCGCACCCCATCCAGGAAAGCATCCACCAAAAACGGGCGGCGAATACGCCGGCACCATCGTCGTAGGCGACAATTGGCGTATCGGTACGCAAGCCGTAGCGGCCCATTCTCTTCAGCCACAAATCTGGCGTTGGGAGGGGATGTCGGCCAGTGTCCGCCCGGATCGGACCAGATAGGTCCCGCTCAAGATCGGCATAATGTGCACCGGGAATCCGCCTGCCTTCAAACGCAGCGCGCCCAGCATCACGGTCGGCCAGGGAGAAACGGCAGTCAAAGACCTGTGCGCCGAGCTCAGACAATTGAAGGGCGCTAACCAGGGACGCCTGCATTAACTTAACTCATCAAAGAATAGGAACAGCGCTATTATCGGCTGTGGGATCCAAGCCTTGCAAGACGATCGCCTGCGCCCGTGACAGTTACCCCCCTTGCCAACGCGGTTGAACACGTACCGGGTAGAACGGTCACGGCCGGTGATACCCAAGCCGATTCCGATAGGCCGATGTTTTTGGGTGAAACACGACAAAACAGGATGCGACTGGCGGAGAGGGAGGGATTCGAACCCCCGGACCCTTGCGGGTCAACGGTTTTCAAGACCGCCGCATTCGACCACTCTGCCACCTCTCCGTGGGGCCGGCCCAGAACAAATCAACGCAGATCCTGCCGGGAATTATAGGGTTTTTCAGGCGATAACCCCAAACGCTGACACGGTAAAAAGGCTTCAAATCTGGCATAATAGCCCCAGTTAAAGGTTGTACTTTTTTCAATTGAAACTATGGAGCGCCTTCGTACGATGATCAACCGCCAAACCCTCAGCGCGACCCGCCCAGTTGTACAAGGGGTGGAATTCAACAAAGTCCTCAAGAACACCTACGCTCTTTTGTCAGCAACACTGCTCTTCAGTGGTGCAACCGCCGGCCTGTCCATGATGATGCATTGGCCACACCCCGGACTGATTATCACGCTAGTTGGCTACTTCGGGCTGATGTTTGCTGCCAGTCGCTTTCGCAACTCTGCGTTGGGTCTGGTTTTTGTCTTCGCCTTGACGGGCTTCATGGGCCTGACCCTGGGCCCGATTATCAGCCTATATGTCAATTCCCTCCCTAACGGTGACCAGTTGGTGATGACCGCCCTTGGCGGTACCGGCCTTATATTCCTGGGGTTGTCTGCCTATGCGCTCACCTCCCGCAAAGATTTCAGCTTCATGGGAGGTATGCTGTTTGCGGGTATCCTCGTCGCATTTCTCGCTGGCCTTGGTGCTGCCATTTTTAGTATCCCGGCACTTTCGCTAGCCGTTTCTGCAATGTTCATCTTGCTGATGAGCGGCATGATTCTCTACCAGACCAGTGCGATCATTCACGGCGGAGAGACGAACTACATCATGGCAACGATCACGCTGTACGTGGCGATTTACAATCTGTTCCTAAGCCTTTTGCATATTCTTGGAATATTCGGCGGCGATGACTGATCGGCACTGAAGATGCGCCATCGAAGCCCCGGCTAGACGCCGGGGTTTTTAATTAGGGGACGATGCGCTCAATCCCGCCCAGGTAAGCTCTAAGGGCATTGGGTACGCGAATTGCGCCAGATTCTTCTTGGTAGTTTTCGATAACCGCCAGCAACGTCCGCCCCACCGCCAAGCCAGAGCCATTCAGCGTGTGCACGAGTTCCGGCTTACCGGCCGCCGGGTTACGCCAGCGCGCCTTCATGCGCCGCGCCTGGAAGTCCTCAAAGTTACTACAGGACGAGATCTCACGATAACACTGTTGCCCCGGAAGCCAGACTTCCAGGTCATAGGTTTTGGCCGCCGAAAATCCCAGGTCACCCGTACACAACGTGACGACACGATACGGTAACTCGAGTCTTTGAAGGATCGCCTCTGCGTGTCCGGTCAACTCCTCAAGCGCCTCCCAGGACTTGCCCGGTTCTACCAACTGCACCAGTTCCACCTTTTCAAACTGGTGTTGGCGAATCATTCCTCGGGTGTCCTTGCCGTACGAACCTGCTTCGCGCCGGAAACACGGGGTATGACAGACGCGCTTGATAGGCAGCTCTTTGGGTTCGACGATGCTGCCCGCAAATAAATTGGTCACTGGTACTTCTGCTGTAGGAATGAGGTAGTAAGGCGGGTCCCCCGCGGTCATGAATTGATCATCGGCAAATTTGGGGAGCTGTCCTGTACCAAAAAGTGACTCGGCATTCACCAGGTATGGCACGTAGGTCTCCTCATACCCGTGTTCAAGCGTATGCACATCGAACATGAATTGAATAAGCGCGCGGTGCATCCGGGCAATACCGCTTGAGAGCACCACGAATCGACTTCCGGTCAGGCGCGCTGCCGATTCAAAATCCATCATCCCAAGGCCAGCGCCCAAACTGACATGGTCGAGGGGCTCAAAGGCGAAAGAAGTCGGTTCGCCCCATTTGCGCTGTTCCTGGTTATCCGCATCGCTGGTGCCGACCGGCACACTCGGATGAGGCAGATTAGGTATCTCGTGCAGAATCTGATCCAGAGACTCGCGCACATCATTCAAGTCGCTCTCAAGCCGCTGAATTTGCTCACCCAGGCCTGCAGTTTGCGCGATCAGGTCGGTCGCGTCCTCTCCCCCGGCTTTGCGGCGCCCCACCTCCCTTGCTGAGCGGTTTCGCTCAGCTTGGCACTCCTGCTGGCGGGTTTGCAGGTCTTTTCGCTGCTCTTCCAGCGCCAATAGGCGTTTTACATCCAGCCGATAGCCTTTAGGGGTTAGACGTTGAGCCACCTCGGTGGGGTCATTTCGTAACAACTGCGGATCAAGCATGGTTTAGCGCCTTTCGTTAATAGAACTGGCGGGCCGCTGCAAAGCCGGCCGCCGCCCCAAGCAGACACAGCAATACGCTGGAGACAATATAAATCAATGCCTTGAGCCATTGCTCAGCCTCCAGCAGACTCAGGGTTTCGACGGAAAACGCCGAAAATGTCGTAAAGCCGCCTAGCAGGCCTACCAGCAGACCGAGCCGGAGCAACTCCAACCCAGGCGTGCGTCCGCTGGTTGCCACGACTAGGATTCCCAGCAGGAACGAGCCGCTGATATTGACCGTCAATGTTCCCCAGGGAAATCCAAGACCCATTAGGCCGGCCACTCGGGTGCTCACCCAGTATCGAGCCAAGGCGCCCAACGCGCCTCCGGCCCCAATTGCCAGATAATGCACGAACACCCTAAAAGTCCTCCCGTACGACGTCAACACCTTCTGGTAAGGCCAATGTAAAGTGCTCCAGCGGCACGTTCTCGTTAACGACCACGTTGTCGAACCGCAGCCGGGTCACCTGGTCAAGTTGATCGAGCATCTGAACCAGGCGCAATGTTTCACCCTCAAAGCCCAATTGGATCTGGGAAAAAGGCGTACCGGAATCCCTTGGAAACAGAGCAATCCAGGAAATTCCTCCCTGGGTTCCCAACCCTTCGACAAGGTACGACTCATCCGGGCCCTCACCCCCCGCCAGTAACGCCGCCGGCGTCCCGCTGAGCCCTGACTCTTGTAGGCGTACGACCACCTGCTCCAGTTCCACGTCATAGATCCAAATACGAGCACCATCTGCCAGAACGACCTGCTCGAGGGGAACCCCATAACTCCAGCGAAAGCGTCCAGGCCGGGACAGCCAGAACTGGCCCTCACTTTGCCGAATAGGGCTTAACTCCTCATCGAGTACCGTTTGCTGAAAGTCAGCGCGCAGCGTCTGCACGTCAGAAAAGAAACGCTCAAGCAAATCCTTCTCGGCCGCGCTGACTGGCCATAACCCGAGCGTAAGGCTCAACCCGCACACGCCCAGAGATAGGCGCCAGAGTCGCTTGCGACCAACAGAGCTGAGCAGCAGGTGGTTCATTCGACTGGGGGCGGGACCAACACCTCGCGTTTTCCATTTTCGAGGGGGCCCACGGCCCCCGCCGCCTCCATCGATTCAATCATCCGGGCCGCCCGGTTATAACCGACCCGAAGATGGCGCTGAACAGATGAGATTGATGCACGGCGGGTCTCTGTCACGAACGCGAGGGCCCTGTCATAAAGTGGGTCGTCTTCGCCACCGCCCGCCTCCCCGTTCTCCTCTGGGGATAATGACTCGCCCAATGCGCTGCTATCGATCACGGCTTCCAGGTATTCGGGCGCCCCACTCTGGCGCAACTGATCCGTCACCCGATGCACTTCCTGGTCCGATACGAAAGAGCCATGAACACGGATCGGAAAACCCGTCCCAGGCGGTAGAAAAAGCATATCGCCATGGCCGAGGAGCTGTTCGGCTCCCATCTGATCCAGCACCGTTCGGGAATCGGCCCGAGAGGAAACCTGGAACGCAATCCGGGTTGGAATATTTGCTTTGATGAGACCGGTCACCACATCCACAGATGGCCGTTGCGTCGCCAGCACCAGGTGGATACCGGCCGCCCGTGCGCGTTGGGCGATACGGGTGATTAATTCCTCGATTTTCTTGCCCACCACCATAAAGAGGTCGGCAAACTCATCCACTATTACCACGATGTAAGGTATCTTGCCCAGCTTGGGCGGATCGGATTCGTCACCAGGGGCTGGATTAAATAGCGGGTCGTCAAGTGGCTTTCCCGCGTTGACTGCCGCAGTGATTTTCCGGTTATACCCGACGATATTGCGCACACCCAAAGCTGCCATTAAACGGAACCGTCGATCCATCTCGACAATGCACCAACGCAAAGCGTTTCCCGCTTTTTGCATGTCTGTGACGACCGGCGTGAGTAAATGGGGGATTCCATCGTAGGCAGACAATTCCAGCATTTTCGGGTCCACCATGATCATTCGAACATCTTCTGGTGTGGATTTATAGATGATGCTAAGGATAAGCGCGTTGACGCAAACTGACTTACCGGCCCCCGTCGTTCCCGCGATCAGTAAGTGGGGCATTTTGCACAAGTCAGAAACGATCGCTTCGCCAGCAATGTCCTTACCGAGGACGAGCGTCAACGGGCTTTTGCTTTTTTCGTATACTTCCGAGGCTAGTCCTTCGAGCAAAAACACCGTTTCGCGGCTCTCGTTGGGAATCTCAATGCCGATATAAGTCTTCCCGGGAATGTTCTCCACAACCCGTACACTCACTACCGAAAGCGCCCGTGCAAGATCCCGCGAAAGCCCGACGATCTGGCTGGCTTTGATGCCGGCGGCCGGGTCGATCTCAAACCGGGTGATCACCGGCCCTGGTTGTACGGAGACAACAGTGACCTCCACGTTAAAGTCGCGCAACTTTTTCTCTACCAGCCGCGACATCATTTCCAGCGCCTCTTTACTGTAGCCGCCCACATGATGCCCTGGCTGGTCGAGCAGTTTTAGAGGTGGCAGGTCACCCTGCGGCGCCTTCCCCTCAATAAAGAGCGGGATAGATGCCTGCTTTTCTTTTTGGATTCGGACCCCCTCTTTGGTTGAGGCTATTTTGGGCTCAATCCGTGGCGGATCCTTTTGCTCCATCTCGCGGCGAATCTCAGCAACACTTTCATGCCGCTGGCGCCTCGAACGGACCCCTTGTAGGCGATCTACCCAGGCGCCCAACTTGATCCAAGCCATATCGAAGAAGCGGCACGCTGCAGCGCCCAGATGATCCATCGTCGTGAACCACGACACATCTAATGCCCACGATATGCCCGCAACCAAGGCAACCACCAGGATTACCGTCGCACCCACGGCGCCAAAGGCATCCAGCAACCAACCCCCAGCCACCAGTCCCAGCCAACCCCCCCCGGAAAAGGCCCCGGCGACATCAGGCACCCTGAAATGCAAAAAACCAATGCCACAAGCTGAAAGAACGGTCAGCCCGAAGCCCAGGCCATGCATTAACCGGGTGTGGCGACTCACCAGGCCACTGCGCCCCCGAAACAGCCGAGTACTGAGCAGGCCGAAGATGAGGGGGAAAAGATAGGCAGAATAGCCAAAGGCATGCAGAAAAAGATCTGCGAACCACGCGCCAAACCGCCCCCCGAGATTTCGTGTGGGGCCGCCATCTCCGGTGGAAGTCCACCCAGAGTCCAGAACCGAGTACGAAACCAGGCAAACCAGCAGGTAACCCGTTAACGCTATCAGGCCGATAACCGAGACCTCGCGGCCAAGTTTAACCAGGCGCGGTGGGAGACCGGGGTGGGGGGTATTGCGGGTATTTTTATTGCGTGCTTGCGCCAAGGGAAAACTGCCTTTAAATCATGTACGCTCGAGTAAAAGCGTGCCACATTATATCCAAACCCGAACGATTTCTTATCCCGGCGCCCTCTGATTTGCGCACGATGATGGATTCCCAGACCGCTTCTTGGGAAAATAGCGCCTGAAGTCTTTCAAACTGGAGTACCTGATGAGTTCTAACCGCCACTGCCCACTGCTCATTCTCGGGTCTGGTCCTGCAGGTTATACCGCTGCTGTGTATGCTGCTCGCGCCAACCTGAGTCCGGTGCTGATCACCGGGATAGAGCAGGGCGGCCAACTGATGACCACCACGGATGTCGACAATTGGCCGGGCGATCCCCATGGCCTGACCGGCCCCGACCTGATGTCCCGGATGCTCACTCACGCCGAGCGATTCGGAACGGAGATTATCTTTGATCAGATTCATACCGCCAGCTTGTGCAACCCGCCTTTCGTGCTCCAAGGCGATGGTGGGGCTTATTCGTGTGATGCCCTGATTATTGCCACGGGTGCGTCGGCCCGGTACCTCGGGCTGGACTCTGAGGAAGCCTTTAAAGGAAAAGGCGTCTCGGCGTGTGCTACCTGCGATGGTTTTTTCTATAAAGATAAACCCGTGGCCGTCATCGGAGGTGGTAATACTGCCGTGGAGGAGGCGCTATACCTGTCAGACATCTGTTCGTCAGTTACTCTGGTACATCGGCGCGATGAACTCAGGGCGGAGGCTATCCTTCAGGACCAGATCCTGGCGCGGACCGGTCCTGAGGGTAATGTCGTCATTGAGTGGAATCATACCCTGGCAGAGGTGCTTGGCGATGAGTCTGGGGTAACCGGAGTACGCCTGGAAAACACGAGTGACGCGCAGGAGAAACGACTCGCCGTGCATGGCGTTTTTATCGCCATCGGCCACACTCCAAACACCACTCTCTTTGAGGGGCAGATGGAGATTGCGGGGGGATACATCCAGGTTCAGTCCGGCATTGCAGGTAACGCGACCGCGACCAGTATTGCGGGTGTGTTCGCCGCCGGGGATGTCATGGATCACGTTTACCGCCAGGCGATTACCTCTGCCAGTAGCGGCTGCATGGCGGCACTGGATGCCAAGCGATTCCTCGACGCCAAAACCTGACCCTAATCGAATGGCGAAGATCCGCAAAACCCACTTGCCAAAGCTGACGGCGGATGAGGTAAAGCTGTTTCGAGAATCGATGTCTCAGGTCGCTCGGCTGGAGTTTGAAGAAAAAGAAACTCGATCACCGACTGCCCGTTCGAAACGCTCTTCGAAGAACGCACAACCCGTCGCGCCGGGCGGTATCATCGACCCTGATCGAGAACTTTTTTATCGTCCGGGCATATCTCGCCGCACGCTTAACGATCTTCGCAAAGGGCGTTTTCCCCGAGCTGCCGCCATCGACCTACACGGACTGACGTCTGTTCAGACGAGCCGCACTTTACAACGCTTCGTGAGCGATGCGTGCCAAACCTGGGATCAATGCCTGTTGGTCATCACCGGACGAGGTTCCCATTCGCCTGATGGCTATTCACCGATCCGTCAGGTCGCTTTGGAGACCTTACGGGAATTATCGGTTGTCCAGGCGTACTGTTGTGCTCGCCCCAACGAAGGGGGCTCCGGGGCTTTTTACGTACTTACCCGCCGTTTGGATCGCTGAGCAGCACAATAGCCTGGGCGGCGATTCCTTCTTGCGTGCCAGTAAACCCCATCCCCTCCGTGGTTGTCGCTTTGATACTGACCCGACTCGGATCGATCTTCAGGTCGCTCGCAATGGTTTCACGCATCTGGGGTATGAAAGGGGCCAACTTGGGTTCTTGCGCCACGACGGTGCTGTCGATATTGATCACCGAATATCCGCTGCCCAGTAGCAGGTCGCGCACCTCGATTAAGAAGGCACGACTCGTCAGGCCTGCATAATCTGGGTCCGTGTCGGGAAAGTGGGCGCCCAGATCTCCGTTTGCGGCGGCCCCCAGTAGGGCATCACACAGCGCATGAATGAGCACGTCGGCATCACTGTGCCCGACCAACCCCCGTGGGAAGGGAATCTCAACGCCGCCGATCCAGAGCGGAACCCCATCGGCTAAGCGATGCGCATCGTACCCCTGCCCTATCCGATACATTCC
>PBSU01000056.1 GCA_002726415.1 Acidiferrobacteraceae bacterium
ACCTAAAGGATCGACGGTACGACTTCGGATCAGCCCAGACCCGCAAACGGGCAACACTGATTCGCGAATTCTCGCCATTACCCGAGACCAGATCAAGCTAGAAGAGCAAGCGGCGCAGCGCGTACTTCTCGATGTGCAGGACGGAGCCAAAATCCACCGTATCGGTGTCATCGATATTCCAACCTTCTATGTGGATTTCGACGCCCGAGCCCAAGGCGATGCCGACTATCGCAGTACGACCCGCGATGTGGGTCGGCTGATCGCACAAGCGAAGCGGGAGGGTATAGATGGGCTGATCATTGACCTTCGCGGTAATGGCGGTGGCGCTCTTACCGAAGCCACTGCGCTGACTGGCCTTTTCATTCCCTCCGGGCCCGTAGTCCAGGTGCGGGATTCACGCGGGCGAACCCGGGTTCACCGTGACTCCGATGATGTCCTCGCCTATGATGGCCCCCTGGCGGTCATCGTCGATCGAGACAGTGCTTCAGCATCAGAGATTTTCTCCGGCGCCATCCAGGATTACCAGCGCGGCCTGGTCATTGGCGAATCTACCTTCGGCAAAGGTACCGTGCAAAACCTGATTGATCTGGACCGATATTCGCAGGATCCCAGCCTACGGTTGGGCCAGTTGAAACTGACTATCGCCCAGTTCTTCCGGGTCAACGGTGATAGCACCCAGCATCGAGGCGTAATTCCCGACATCATTCTCCCCAGCGGCAATGAACAGAATCCCCACGGCGAACGTGCTCTCGATAACGCCTTACCCTGGACGCAGATCAAAGCCGCAGACTTTTCCCGCTATGCTGGCAGTGCTCTTCCGCAGCAAATCGCCTGGCTACGCGACCTGCACCAGGATCGAGTCGGGCGTGACCCCGATTTCGCCTACCTGAAAGGGCTTGAAGAGATCGAAGCTCCCTTCAGTGATACCACACAAGTCCCACTGCTTGAGAGTCGACGCGACGCCGAGCGCCTGCGCCGGCGGGCAGACCAGCAAGCTTTGCTGGCGACCTTGAGACAGGCCCACGGCCTGCCGGGCGAAACGCCAGATCCGGATCAACCGCTTCCCCGGGATGTAGTACTGCTGGAGTCCGCTCGTATTCTGGCTGACCTGACGTTCGGCGCGTTCAGTGAGCGCCTGATCGTGCAGACCGAGCCCACAGAAAGACCTGGTATCGCTGACGATCCTGTCCCCACCATGCACGCCGACTGAACACGCGAACGCACCCCGAAACTAATACCATGCAGTTTTCCCGATTCGGCGAATTTCTCAATTCAGGCTCTGGCATCTTGACTCTGATGGAGGACATTGACCAAGCCCTCTGCGGATCCACTCAGATGCATCTTTTAGGGGGTGGCAACCCTGCTCGGATTCCACAGGTGCAGAAAGTCTTTCGCGAGGCTATGACCGCGCTTATGGCTCAGGACGACCGTTTTGAGCGTCTGGCCGGAGATTACGATGGCCCCCAAGGTGACACGCGCTTTATTCATAATCTGGCGCATCTGTTGAATACGCACTGTGGCTGGAATGTGACTCCGGCAAACATCGTTGTCACCAATGGCAGCCAAAGTTCGTTTTTCGCCTTATTTCATCTTTTCGCCGGGGATTGGGCCAGTGGTGACGCCAGACGCATCCTGCTGCCGCTGGCCCCGGAATACATCGGCTATGCGGATGTCGGCCTCGGGCAACAGTTGTTTCGTGCTTTTCGACCCGCGATCACGCTTCATGGAGACCGTGAATTCAAATACCATGTGGACTTTGATCGCCTGACGGTCACTCCGGATATCGGCGCCATCGCAGTCTCCCGCCCTACCAATCCAACCGGCAATGTCCTGACTGACTCAGAGGTTGCACATCTTCGCCAGCTGGCTGTTGAAAATGACATTCCCCTGATTCTCGATTCGGCCTACGGTGGCCCATTTCCCAATATTGTTTTTCCCGAAGTGACGACCTTTTGGGATGAGAACACAATTACCTGCCTGAGCTTATCCAAGCTCGGCCTGCCAGGACTGCGTACGGGTATCATTGTGGCCAAGGAAAAGATCGCCAAAGCGATCGCCGCGGCAAACGCCATATTGTCACTTGCCCCAGGAAGCGTCGGGCCAGCGCTGATTACCGACATGATAAGCGACGCCAGCATCTTGAGCCTCTCGAACGACGTTATCCGGCCCTATTACCGGGAAAGAGCGAAGCAGGCAGTATCCTGGATTGAGGCTGCGGTGGGCGACTACCCGTGCCGAATTCATACTCCGGAGGGGGCGATCTTCCTTTGGCTTTGGTTCGAAGGGTTACCGATCACCAGTGAAGAACTCTATCAGCGACTCAAGCAGCGCGGCGTACTCGTG
Organism: Acidiferrobacteraceae bacterium; assembly: GCA_002726415.1. Lineage (GTDB taxonomy): Bacteria > Pseudomonadota > Gammaproteobacteria > Arenicellales > UBA868 > UBA868. The sequence goes on from PBSU01000056.1 coordinate 2,344, forward strand.
ATCGCAGGCGAACACTTTTTCCCGGGTTTGGGGGAAACCTGGGATCATCGCCAGGAATGCATCCGCATCTCTTATGCCCAGGACCCCGCATCAGTTGAGACCGGAATCGGGATTATCGGTGAAGAAATTGCCCGGGCTTTTGATGGCGCCAACTCAAAATGCGCCTGACCCGCCCATCAGAATGGATCCTGGTAATCCTGGGCCCGATAGGTTGTCCAGATCAGTTCGAACACGTCCGATAGCGCTTGCGCTCCATCTCTTATCCAATCGTCGATCGCTTCGGGGCTGAACCAGCTCCCGCCAAGCATCTCATCCAGGTTTAGTTTTAACGGCCCGGGCGTATCCAACCGATAGACCCAGGCAAATTCCATCCCCGTGGCAACCGATGCCTCTAGCTTAAACAGGCGAGCCGGCGCGGTTTCCAGGGACAGGCCGATCTCTTCTGCGACTTCACGCACGCAACACTGATCATATTCCTCGCCAGCATCGACATGGCCGGCAACAGATGAATCCCATAAGCCTGGGTTCTCCTGCTTGTGCAGACCGCGCTGCTGTAAAAAAATATCTCCTTGCGGGTTGAACACCAGTACGTGAATCGCACGATGCGGCAGATTCTGGCAGTGAATATCATCACGCCTTTTCGTTCCCACCACCTGGTCACCTGCATCTACCACCGAAAGCAACTCGGCGTCTTCAGCCGATCGGCTCACGCACCTTCTCCGGGCTGCGCTGGCACGCTCCGCTGGGGATTGCTGGCGCGCTGTTGGTCGCGCCAAGCCGGGTCCAGCCAGACGGGCGCATTCGAAGGGGGTAATAGCGTTTTACCCGAAACCAGATCGGCTGCCCGTTCAGCCAACATAATAGTGGGGGCATTGAGATTGCCGTTAGTGATCGTTGGGAACACAGACGAATCAATTACCCGCAGTTGTGACACTCCCCGGACCCGGCAATCGGCATCCAGCACCGCCTGCGTATCGTCGTCGGAACCGATCTTGCAGGTGCACGAGGGATGGTAGGCGCTCTCGACATTCTCTCGCACCCATTGATCTATCTGAGCATCAGAATTGATCAACTTGCCGGGCGCAATTTCCTCACCCCGAAACCGATCCAGCGCTTCCTGGCCAATGATTTCTCTTGTGAGATGGATGCACGACCGCCAGTCCCGACGATCCTGCTCAGCGCTCAAATAGTTAAACAACACCCTTGGATGCTGGCGCGCATCGTCGGATAGGATGGACACTGCACCCCGGCTGAGGGGCTTGTTAGGCCCAACGTGGACCTGGAACCCGTGACCCTTAAAAGCGGCACGGCCATCGTAACGCATCGCCCCGGGCAGAAAATGATACTGGATATCCGGTGAGCGAATGCCGCGACGGGAACGAATAAAAGCGCAGGATTCAAAATGATTGGTCGCGCCCAGGCCGTCCTTGAACAGCAGCCAGCGCAGGCCGATGCCGAACTTGCTCCACAAGCCCAAGCGTGAGTTCAATGAGATCGGTTCACGGCAACGATGCTGGAAGTAGACCTCTAGATGGTCCTGCAGATTGCGGCCAACCCCTGCTAGCGGATGCGTCACCGCCACACCAGCCGCCTCAAGCACACCCGGCGGGCCAATCCCCGAGCGCTGCAACAGGGTCGGGGAGCCGATGGCGCCGGCGGAGAGTATGACCTCGCCTCGGGCATAACACTCAAATACATTGCCATCTTTTTCATATTCCACCCCGAGCGCGCGATCTCCCTCCAGCAGTACCCGCTTCACCAGCGTGCCGGTAATGATCCGCAGGTTCTTGCGATCTCGAACTGGAGCAAGATAGGCGTGACTGGCGGATGCCCGCAGACCCTTATCCACAGTCATGTGCATCTGACCGAACCCCTCCTGCTGAAACCCGTTGCAATCGTCGGTGCCTGGGTAACCCGCTTCAAGGCCCGCGTTAATGAAAGCCTGGTACAGTGGATTCAGTTTCATATCATTGCCAGCACATACGCCGAGGGGACCGCTACCGCCACGATACTGATCTGCGCCCCGGTACCATGTTTCGGCGCGCTGGTAGTAAGGCAGGCATGCTGCGTAATTCCAGCCAGCAGCGCCGGCTGCCTCCCATTGATTGATATCCTCGGCGTGACCGCGGACGTAGACCATGCCGTTAATGGACGATGAGCCCCCCAGTCCCAATCCCCGCGGGCAATCCAGTGTACGACCATTCAGGCCTGGCTCCGGGTCGGTCTGAAACCCCCAGTTAAAACGACGGGAGTTCATGGGCATAGATAAGGCGGTAGGCATGCGGACAATCAAACTGCGATCACTTCCGCCCGCCTCAAGCAGGACTACGCTTACCGCAGGGTCCTCACTCAGGCGGGCCGCGAGCACGCACCCTGCTGAACCTGCACCTACAATGAGGTAATCGCAATCACGCATAATTCGCGAGCCTTCCCGCTAACCCAACCGAATTCATATCAAATCTGTTCGTAATTAGTGATAATTCCAATTCGATAACTCAATAGGATCGCAGTGGGCACTGCGCCCGTCATACTTTTGTCGAAACGCCCACGACTAATCCTAACGCATTCGGACCCCAGGTATGAAATCATCGGTTTTGAGGATTGCGGGTCTCACGGTTGAAGCGTGCGGTGTCGTTTTTGACAAGGACGGCACGTTGGTTGACTTTCACCGCGTCTGGGGCCCTCGCATGGAACGCAGTGCGAACACTCTGCTCGAGGCCTCCGGGTTGGGGGAGGACTTTCTCGTACACCTTTACCGCACTGTGGGATATGAGGCCACAACCGGCAACACCCTGGGTCAGGGACCGCTTGCTACAGCTCCGCTACAACAACTAACCGTGGTGGTGGCAAGTGCTCTTTTTCAACATGGATTGGCATGGGATCGTGCCTGCGAATTGGCCAACCACTGCGTTGTCCCAGCCATGACAGCAGCGCCGACCCCTGAAGAAATTGCACCACGAGGCAATGTGGCAACTGCGCTACTCAAGCTCATTGACGCCGGCTGCTTCGTGTCGGTCGCAACCACTGATAATCGAGCAGCCACTGAGGTGATGCTACGTCACCTCCACATTGAAGACTGCTTTACCAGTATTCATTGTGGCGACGATCCAGGGCCGGTTAAACCTGATACACGAGTCCTTGATGATATCGCTCAATCGCAGGGTGTCGATCTGTCACAGTTGATCATGGTCGGAGATACTGTCAGCGATATGGTCATGGCACGCAATGCGGGCGTCTGCCTCGGCGTCGGCATCACCGGTGGTGCCGGTTCCGACGAGGAGCTGGCAGCCCATGCGGATGTTTTAATCAAGGACATCAGCGAGATTTACCCTGGCGCTACTGCCTGAGCGATCAGCGGATCTAGGCCTCACCACGCAGGGAGCGCTCCTGCACTACCGATTCGATCGTACCCGGTCGCGCCTTTCGTACCGTATTAATTGCCTGATCAGCGGGGAAACCTGACATCATCAGAAGGTGCGCTGCAACCGTACCGGTACGACCCAATCCGGCAGCACAATGCAGCAATATGCGCTCCCCTTTTGAAAGGCCATCAAATAACTGCGTTAAAAACCTCGGGCTTGCCTCAGTGACAACGGGTGCCTGGAGATCCTGGACCGGCCAGTGGTGCCAGCAAAACCGGCTCTCGAACTCACCAGGCAGTTGCGGCACTCCTAAGTCAGCAAACTCGGGCATCTCGACCAGTGACACGACTCGATCAGGCCGCCAGGCCACGATAACGGCTAAATCCGCCCTCAGATCACGCTGGCGAGCTGACCGACCATCGCTTTCAATCCGGCCCGGGCAACAACACATTCCCAGCAATCCCTTGTTATCAATGATGACCTCATTGATCTCAAGTGGTGCCCCAGGGGATTGCAAGCGCGTGATCTCTTACCAGGTGCCCACATTGGGCATCGATATCCAGGGCTCGGTCAGTGCCAATGCCTCTCCGCGCTGAAGCAATTCAATCGAAATGCCATCAGGAGATCGCACAAATGCCATTCGACCGTCGCGAGGCGGACGATTAATAATGACGCCCTGCTCCATCAGCCGCTGACACAGCATATAAATATCCTCCACCTGGTAGGCCAGATGCCCAAAATTACGCCCGTCGGGATATTCCTGTGGATCCCAGTTATAGGTGAGTTCTACCTGGGCTGTCACGTCTTCAGGCGCAGCCAAGAAGACATTGGTGAACCGACCTTGCTCCTCGTCGTAACGGCGTAACTCTACCAGGCCCAGTTTTGCGCAATAAAAATCCAGCGACTTCTCCAGATCGCTCACCCTAACCATTGTGTGAAGATATTTCATAACCTTGACTTGCTTAAGTAGGAACCGCTGAGCGCCAGGCTTGCGTTTTCGCCTCAATGCCCCGGCTCAGCAAGTAATGAAGAATTTTAACGCCCGCTGCAGTATAGAAAATCATCATTCCCATTGCGGCCGCGGGTGCGATATCGCCGGCATCATCCATATTCAAAACGGCGACTGACGCCAGTGTAGTATGTGGGGAATAAAGAAACACCACTGCAGAAACTGTCGTCATGGCGTTAACAAACAGATAGATGCTGATATCCAGTATCGCCGGTGTGCAGACCGGGATTGTTACGCGGAAAAATGTCCGATAAAAAGGTTGTTTCAAAGAAGCCGCGACTGACTCAAACTGGGCATCCATTTGCTTGAGCGCCGTGGTTGCGGTCAGATGACTGACAGTATAAAAGTGGGTAATCGTGCTGATCACCAGTATGGCCATGGTGTGATAGAGGAAGTTCAGCGGGTTTGTGGGTGAATTGAAAAAGAAGATATAGGCCAAACCCAGCACCAGCCCCGGGACTGCCATGGGCAACATAGCCAGAAATTGAAACGCACCCCGAACGACACCCAGCCCCTGCGCCTTCTCCACCAGGTAAGCTCCACAAAAGACCAGCACTGTTCCGAAGACCGCCGTATAGGTCGCCATTTCAATGGAATTAAAGTAACTGTCCCAGCCGCCGCCGTCCATCAGATCAAACTGGTAGTTGGTAAACCCCAGACTCAGGTCATAAGGGTAAAACTTGACCAGTGCGGCGTATTGACAAACACTGATCATGCCCACAATAAACACGCTGACAATAATGGCGTACCCCAGCATCAAGTTGTCGAAACGCCGGTGGCGGGAAGGCACCAAAGCTACCGCTCGTGTCGAAAGTAATGCCACCTGCTTTTTCTGCACGATCCGATCTACCAAAAAGGCCAACCCGGCCGGAATCAACAACACAACCGACACCACGGCGCCCATCGAAAAGTTCTGCTGGCCGATCACCTGCTTGTAGATGTCAGTTGCCAGTACGTTGAAATCACCCCCGATGACTTTGGGCGCGCCGAAGTCAGTCACTGCGAGGGTAAAAACAACGAAAGCCGCACTGATCAAACCATAGCGTACGCCGGGAATGGTGACCGTGAAGAAAATTCGTGTCCGACTGGCGCGCAAAGAAATCGCTGCTTCGTAAAGCCGCGCATCCGCAATAGAAAGTGCGGTGGTGATGATGATCAGGGCGTGGGGTAGAGTAAAAAAGACCTCAGCAATGATGATACCAATGGGGCCATAAATATCGTGGCCAAACAACATGCCGTTGATCAAACCCTGCCGACCAAATAGATAAATAAGCGCAATCCCAGGAAGCAGTGATGGCACGAGAATGGGAATCATCGCGATGGTCTTGAAGGCGGGTTTTGCCGGCATCCGGCTTCGCGTAAGGGCGTATGCGAGTAAAAATGCGATGGTCACCGTAATCAGCGTTGTGAGCACCCCGACGAACAGGCTGTTCTTAATTGAATAGACCAGGGCTGGTGTTCGAAAATACGCGACATAGTTGGCGAGCCCAATAAATAGCCCATCTGGATCCAGCATGCTTTTTGAAAGCATGGCGTACAACGGCAATGCTAATGCAACCACCAGATACGCGGCGATAACGACCACGAATAGGCGCATCGCGTGGTCATCCGAGCTGGATTTAACCCGTAACGCTGGGCGACCCCGAGAAATCAAACCAAGCATGGCCTTGGCTAATCCGGACGGGGGTAAATGAGAATGCGTTCTGGTGGGAGCACGATAGACACCTCACTGCCCGCGCTCAGTGACAACTCGCTGAAGCGATTAGTTGAAACGTCGACTTGCAGTCGAGTCTGATCACCCGACGCAACCAGGGTGACACGGACGAATGCACCCAGGTATTCCAGATCATCCACCTTTGCCTGGATAGTATTTTCACCAGCGGCTTTACCCGCTTGATCGATCTGGACGTCTTCTGGGCGGATTGCCAATGCTGCATGAGATCCCGCTGGTAACTCATTATGGTTGACCTGAAAACGGGCTCCTAAGCCGCTGTACTCGCTGCCGGGAAGGGCTTGAACGGGCACTAAATTCATAGTCCCTATGAACTCCGCGACAAATTCAGTGGCAGGCTGAGCGTAGATCTCTTCAGGGGTGCCTACCTGTTCGATGACTCCCTGGTTCATGACGACGATACGATCAGCCATCGTTAAGGCCTCTTCCTGATCATGCGTCACCATGATCGTCGTGACCTTAAGGCGCCTTTGCAGTTCCTTGATCTCAAGCCGTAGATGCGCACGGACTTTTGCATCCAATGCCGATAAGGGTTCGTCCAGAAGCAACAGGCCAGGCGACGTAGCCAATGCCCGGGCCAGTGCCACACGCTGCTGCTGGCCGCCAGATAACTGCGCTGGATATTTCTCAACCTGGTCTGCCAGATCAACCAGGGTCAACAACTCTTGAACCCGCTTTCGGATCTCTACGCGCTGGTGGCGACGACTTTCAAGCCCGTAGGCAATATTCTTTTCTACCGTCAGATTTGGAAAAAGCGCGTATGACTGGAATACGATTCCAAAATCCCGCTGCGCTGGCGGCAATACCGAGATATCTTTGCCATCCTGCTCAATCGTGCCTTGTGTCTGAATATCCAGCCCGGCAATGGCTCTGAGCAGGGTCGTCTTGCCACAGCCGGAGGGGCCAAGAAAACAGACAAACTCACCTTCAAAGACGGTAAGAGAGATATCGCTCAGCGCAGCGAATGAACCAAACAACTTGGTCAGTCCCTGAATACGCAGAAATGTCTCAGTCATCTCATTTTCCTGTACCGTATACCCGGATGGGAACAGCGCGCCGACTCGCTTGCCTCAAATCAAAACGGCCGATCGCTGCAAGAACAACGACCGACCGTGCGTTAATGAGCGAACTTAATTAGCTCTTTGGCTCGGATTTTGAATCGTAGCGGCTCTGCCATTCTGCAAGGATACGCCTGCGATTCTGCGCAGCCCACTCAAAATCGTTATCGATCATCATCTCGGGGATGTTATCGGGAAAGTATTTCACAGGCTTGGCCAGTCGTTGGATTCCAATAACGGCGTACCCCTCGTTATACATCTGGTTGGCTTTCTCGGTAACAGACCAATCGACCAGCGTCTTTGCCGCATCAAGGTTCTTCGTTCCCTTAACAATCGCGGTGGCCTCCATATCCCAGCCGATACCTTCAGAAGGGATAATGATCTCCAGCGGCGCCCCTTTGGCCTTGGATTTCGCACCCCGGAATGCAAAGGAGATACCAATCGCTACTTCGCCGCGGGCCGCCTGCTTGCAAGGCTTGGATCCCGAATGGGTGTAGTGGTCAATATTTTCGTGCAGCTGATCCATAAAGGCCCAACCCCCATCCTCACCAAAGATCTGCAACCAGCTGGATACATCCAGGAAGCCCGTACCCGAAGAATTGGGGTTGGGCATTGCCAGGTGACCCTGGTATACGGGGTTCGTCAGATCTTTCCACGAAGCTGGTGTGGGCAGGTTGTGCTTATCTGCCTCAACGGTATTGACGCACACTGCAGCAACCCAGGCATCCATCCCCGTCCACGAAGGCGGGCTGGACTTGTCGCTGAATTTACCGTCAAGCTTTTCAAGGCCTGCGGGTGCATAGGGCATTAACATACCTTCACCCTTCATCAGTAATAAACTAGTCGCCGCGAGGCCCCAGATGACATCTGCCCTGGGGTTCTCTTTTTCGGCCAGCAGTTTCGCAGTGACGATCCCGGTTGAATCTCGGACCCAATTGATCTTGATTCCCGGATGATCTTCGTTGAACCGTGCCGCATATTTTTTGAGATCTTCTGCCTCGACTGCGGTGTAAACGGTAAGTTCGGTGCCGGCATTGGTGATGCCAACAAGCCCTAACGCCAGGGCAGAGCCGATCAAACCTGATCGTATGCGCTGTGAGAGTCTATCCATGGTTTCCTCCATTTTCTGAGTTAGCGGTGGTTGCTTCCGATATTCTGAGGTACTATCTTATGTTCTGTTACGTCTTTACTACACCGCACACGCCCATCATAAAGAACTTTCCAGAGATCGACAATAGAAAGCGGGCGCTTGTTCACGCGGGAAAACGAGACCCTTTCTCCGCTATACTTTAAGTATGAAATTTTTCCAATCTCTAAAAAGGGAAACTGCACTCCTGGGCACCAGTAAGGCTGTTGAGTCCCAGGTTGATCAGTTCCTTGAAATGGTTCTTGAGGCAGGTACCGTATTTTCTGAGGCCTTTGAGGTTTACCTTGCCCATGGTGCATGCCAAACGTTCGATGTCCTGGCCGAGCGGATTCAAGAACTCGAGCGCAACGGTGACGACCTGCGCCGTTCGATCGAGACCGAACTCTATACCCGCACTCTCATACCGGATCTGCGCGGTGATGTGCTACGCCTGGTGGAGAGCATCGATAAACTCACCAATATGTACAAAGCGAATCTGTTTCGGCTTTCTATCCAGACACCGGAGATACCCGATGCCTTCCGGAACGAATACGCCGAACTTGCCAGACTTTCGGTCACCTGTGCCGAAGCAGTAGTTCACACAACGCGCGCATTCTTCACCAATCACGCTGCCGTCCGGCAAGGGGCACAACGGGTCGCCGACCTGGAAAGCGAGGCGGATCAACTGAGCACCCCACTGCAACGGCGAATTTTCCAGAGCGACCTCGACCTCGCCCATAAAGTCCAGCTGCGTTATTTTGTAGAGCGCCTCGATGCTGTTGCCAACCAGGCTGAAGACATTGCGGACCAATTAGCGATCAGCGCGATCAAGAGACGTATTTGAGTCACTGGTGGTGGATGTTTCTCTCCTGATCCTGCTGGCCGGTGGCCTCTTTCTCGGTTGGGCACTTGGAGCTAACGATGCAGCCAATGTGTTTGGCACCGCGGTGGGAACGCGCATGCTTCGCTTCGGCACGGCGGCAACCCTATGCAGTGTGGGGGTGATCCTCGGCGCAGTGATCAGTGGTGCCGGCCCTGCGGAAACGCTGGGTGAACTGGCCGCGATCGATAGCCTGCCCCAGGCCTGTGTGGCGAGTACCAGTGCCGGGCTGACCGTCTTCTTTATGACCAAACGCGGGTTGCCGGTTTCAACCTCCCAGGCGGTCGTTGGAGCCCTGGTAGGGTGGAATCTATGGAGTGGTGCACCTACAGACCCCACTGTCATGGGCAAAGTCGTGATGACCTGGGTCCTTTGCCCTTTATTAGCCGCAGGATTAGCCGCCCTACTGCTTCCCCTCACGGGTCTTGCGTTGCGCTCGTTAAGGTTGCACCTGTTACAGCAGGATGCCCTGACCCGATGGGGTCTACTGATCGCCGGAATCTTTGGTGCCTACAGCCTCGGTGCAAACAACATTGCCAACGTTATGGGGCCATTTATTCATTCCGTACAGTTTCAACCGCTCCATATAGGCCAGGCGCTCTCTCTCGATCCACTGCAGCAGTTATTTCTACTGGGCGGCCTGGCAATTGCCGTAGGCGTGTTTACCTACTCACGGCGAGTGATGATGACCGTCGGCAAGGACTTGTTTGCACTCTCTCCCGTAGCCGCCTGGGTTGTGGTCATGTCCCACTCGCTGGTGTTGTTCCTTTTTGCCTCCAAAGGTCTTGCAGCCTGGTTGAACGGGGCAGGATTACCCGAGATTCCACTGGTACCGGTCTCTAGCTCGCAGGCAGTTATTGGGGCAATACTGGGTATTGGGATTCTGCGAGGACACCATGGGATCCGATGGTGGGTGCTCGGCCGCATTGGCCTGGGTTGGCTTGTCACCCCGGTGGTCGCCGGGGCACTTTGCTACGCGGCGCTGGCCACACTCTTAATGATCCGGGGGGCCGGAGGGGCATCCTGACGGGCTCAGGGAAAGCCTACCTGCTAAAGCGACTTTTGATTCGATCCCGCCCTTGATGGGTCGTTGACCCCGGCCAGGCGAAACGTAGCTCAGGCTGAACGACTGGTGCTGATACTCTGACGCTCCTGGTGACGCTCGAGCGCCAGCCGGATCAACTCGCCAATCAATTTCGGGTAAGTGATTCCCGATTCCTGCCACAACCTGGGGTACATACTGATCGGCGTAAAACCCGGCATGGTATTAATCTCATTCAGAAAGATCTCACCCGAGGGGGAAAACAAAAAATCTACACGGCCCAGCCCGGCACCATCAATCGAGCGGAAACTTCTGATCGACATCTCGCGCACCCTAATCGCAACCTCACTGGGCAGCTTGGCCGGCACAATCAATTGAGAGTGATCGTCCAGATACTTTGTCGTGTAGTCATAGAACTCCGCACCAGGAATGATCTCACCGATCACCGACGCTTTGGGTTCATCGTTGCCCAGTACCGCACACTCAAGCTCCCGGGCCCCCTCCACCGAGGCTTCCACCATAATCTTCAGATCATAGGCTGCGGCAATATCTAATGCGCCGGCCAACCCCTCTCGATCATGCGCCTTGGATACCCCGATGCTCGAGCCCAGGTTTGCCGGTTTCACGAAGAGCGGGTACGCAAAGGCCTGCTCAATCCGATTGATCACCGCCGAGCGATCAGCCTGCCAGGCGCTACGCCGGGTCACGGTGTACGATACTTGTTTAAGCCCAGCACTGGCGAACACCGACCGGGCCAGTTCTTTATCCATGCCAACCGCAGACGCTGCAACCCCAGCTCCCACATAGGCTACCCCTGCCAGTTCCAATAGACCCTGCATGGCGCCATCCTCGCCACGTGGACCATGCAACAATGGGAAAACCACATCGAACTCACCCTGTTCGATCGGGTCGCCGCACAGACTGACGAGCGCATGAGAGTCGGTATTCAACCGCACCGGCTCAAACGCCTCTCCGTCGACTCTGCCGCCTTTAAGCAATTGCCCATCACCCCCATCCACAAACCACTGGCCGGAGTCGGCAATTCCGACCAGGACGACTTCATACTGCTCAGTGTCGATAGCGTCGTACACCGACCTTGCCGAAATCACCGAAACTTCATGTTCGGCCGATTGCCCCCCAAAGAGCAGTAGAACCCGGGTCTTGCTCATATTAATGCTCGTGCACTCCCTGTCAGGTTGGCTCGATCAGACCAATGCGTCATTGGCGTGGCTTTCGATATAGCTTTTAACATACGAGGAGAAAACGGCCTGCACGGTACGGGTGATCTCCCCCCCGCCCGTCGGGAATTCCAGGCGCTCACCACCGAGCAAGGTGAGAGATGCGCAGGGCATTACCTCACGCGTCGCGCTGGTCACAAAGCACTCAGTGGCGTCCGGTAGTTCATTGGCATGAATATCTTCCTCGAAACTCTGTATGCCCGTCTGTTTCAGAGCCTTATGGACATGTTTCTTGGTAAGACCTTTTAGATTACCGGTTCCGGGAGTGACCAACCGCCCCCTGATAACAAACCAGACGTTACTGTTGGCCGCTTCCGTAACGAAACCTTCCCGGTTGAGCATGACGCAATCGTCGGCACCGTTTTGCCTGGCCTCGGTTAAGGCCATAATATTGTTGAGATAATTCCCTCCCTTAATATTGGGGTCCAGTGCATTTACCGGGTTTCGTCTGACCTGCGGTACATACATGTCCATGCCGCGCTCGTAGAAAACCTTTTTCCAGGTAGGAAGCGCCTTAACGATAATGACGACGCGGGTTTTGAGACCGGGATCCGGGTACAGATCTACCGCGCCCTCACCTCGGGTAATCTGATAACGAACGTACGCATCAACCTCTAAAGTCACGTTGGCAGCGACTGCGGTACGACGGATTTCCTCAAGCAACTGCGCACGACTCTGGCTGATCTGCATCTGAATCAGTTGTGCCGAATTCTCGAGCCGGCGAAAGTGGTCCTCAAGAAAAAGTGGCACGCCCCGATAAGTACGAAACACTTCATATACTGAGTCGCCATACAGAAAACCGCGATCCATCACTGGAATCATCGCATCGTCCATGGCAGTAATCTGCCCATCAACGCTGACTGTCGGTCTCAACTTACTCATCTGGCCATACCTCATCTGCCGGGTTGATCGATTGTGTAACAAAACTTGCCAGCTGGCCTGAGCAAAGCGCCAGCAACCATCAGTCTGGCAGAATAACATCAGCTGTTGGTGCCCGCCTGGCCAGACCTTGAAGCACAGAACATCTGCTCAGATCATATCATCCGGGCAACAGCTCCAGGCCACAAGCCGGCAGTTGTTCAAAACGGTCCATGCTCCCAGAACGCCGGCTTTTAGCGAAAAAACAGGTTGTTCCGCAGAGACAGGGTGTTTATTCTTTCCGTACACTGGTGACATTGAGGTCGAGTTCAATCTTGGCGGTTACAACGTCGCCCCAATGTTGTACAGACTAAAACTCTCAGGGAATACTTGATATGACGGTATTAGAAGATTTTGGACGCTTAACCAACGCTATCTTTCTGGGTGGTGAAACGCGGCGAAGCTTATCAACGGAAACATTGGATGTAATCGATCCGGCGACTGAAGACAAACTGGGTGAAATCGCCGAAACCACGGAAGCAGAAATCGATGAAGCTATAACGATCGCGCACGCCGCACAGAAAAAGTGGTGGGCCATGAGCGGACTTGAGCGTTCAGAGAGGATGCATGAAGTCGCCAACCGCATGCATCATATGCGGCCAAAGCTGGCTGAAGCCATGACCCGTGAGATGGGCAAGCCCTACAAGGAGTCCGCCGACGAGGTCGAATGGTCGGTTTCCGCCATTCGTTATAACGCCGAGGTTGGTCGCAGTGATACCGGCCGGGTCATGGGCAACGAGATCAAAGGACATCTGAACTACACACTGAAATTGCCGCTGGGCGTTGTGGTAAGCATTCAGACCTTCAATTACCCTCTGACCCTGCTGGCGTGGCAGTCAGGTGCCGCACTGGCTGCAGGTAACGCAGTAATCTGTAAACCGTCTGAGTACACCACACTCACTTCATTGCTGTTTGCGCAAGCCTATCAGCCCCTGCCCGAAGGTTTATTTCAGGTCGTCACCGGTGCCGGCAACGCAGGTAGATATTTGGTCGAGCATCAAGATACCAACATGATCGCTTTCACCGGCAGTGTGCCCACAGGTCAGGCCATCGGCGAGACCTGCGGGCGCATGTTGAAGCGCTCCCTGATTGAGACTTCCGGCAATGATCCGTTTGTTATCATGCCATCGGCCGATCTGGACATTACAGCCCGGGCTGCCGCTTTTTCGGCCTTCATGAACTGTGGCCAGATCTGCGTCTCCGCCGAACGCTTTTACGTGCACGAAAACATCCATGACGAGTTCGTGGCTAAGTTGATCGAAAACGCCAAGGGCATTCGCATCGGCAACGGCCTGGGCAAGGTGGATATGGGGCCCATGGTGTCCGAAAAAGAGCGCACTCGTTACGAATCAGTGCTCGAAAACGCCATCGAACAGGGTGCCAACGTCATGCTTGGCGGTGGACGCCCGGATCAGCTCAATCAGGGCTGGTTTGTCGAGCCTACGGTGCTGTCGGAGTGTCGTCAGCAGATGGATATTTTCAATAACGAGAGCTTCGGCCCCGTAGCACCCATCTGCAAAGTAAAGAGCTTCGAGGAAGGCATTGAATTGGCTAATGATTCTAGATTCGGACTGGGCGCTAATATCTATACCCGTGATTTAAGGGAAGCGGTTCGTGCCACGGAACAACTCGAGGCCGGCATGGTGTGGGTCAATGCACCCCTGTTGGACAATGACGCCGGCCCGTTTGGTGGCACCAAAATGTCGGGCCAAGGGCGCCAGCTGGGCCCGGAGGGAATCGATACCTTCCGTGAGACCAAGTTCGTCATGATCGATCCGGATTGTAC
>PBSU01000057.1 GCA_002726415.1 Acidiferrobacteraceae bacterium
ACCGTGCTCATAATTAAAGCAACAATAAACAGAAGGAGGATTCTGTGAAGAAAAGAACATTAAAAGCACTGGTCGTATCGACCATCGCCGCCACGGCAGTAGGTGTTGGCGCGCCAGCAGCAGCCGAGAAGTGGGATATGCCGATGGCCTACTCGGACAGCAACTTCCATACGCAAAATGGCAAGGCATTTGCCGAAGCCGTCAACGTCGCGACCGGTGGCAAGCTCGAGATTGTGGTGCATGGCGGTGGCTCGCTGTTCAAAGGTAACGAGATCAAGCGTGCCGTGCAGACCGGCCAGGCACCTATCGGTGAACGGTTGTTATCGGCACACCAGAACGAAAGTGCGATTTTCGGCGTGGACTCCGTGCCATTTCTGGCGACCTCGTTCGAGGCCTCAGATAAATTGTGGCAGGCCGCTCGACCGACCGTAGAAAAGACGCTGGCCGAGCAGAATCTGGTGCTGCTTTATGCCGTACCGTGGCCGCCGCAGGGTCTGTATTTCAACAAGGAAGTGAACTCGACGGCCGATTCCAAGGGCGTGAAATTCCGCTCTTATAACGCTGCGACTGCGCGGGTGGCCGAACTGATGGGTATGTTGCCGGTGCAGATCGAAGCCGCCGAACTGGTGCAGGCACTGGCCACCGGTGTGGCCGAGGCTTTTGTCTCCTCCGGTTCGACCGGTTATGACCGCAAAGTCTGGGAGCACCTGTCACATTTTTACGAGGTGAATGCCTGGTTGCCGCGCAACTATGTCTTCGTTAATAAGCAGGCCTGGGATGCAATCGATGCCGATACGCAGAATATCGTCAAGGGTATGGCCATGCTGGCCGAGCGTGCCGGGACCACCAAGTCACAGCAGTTGAGTGGCTGGTACCTGACCCAGTTGGCAGCCAACGGCATGAACGTGCAACCGGCCGGGGACGAACTGCGTGGGGAACTCGAAGCGATTGGCGCCACCATGTCCGGTGAGTGGATGGAAGCCGCCGGTGCTGAGGGTAAAGCCATCGTAGACGCCTACAAGGCTATGTAAACTGCCAGTGTGCGGGGCCGGCGTGGATGCTGGCCTCGCACCTGGCCTCTTGCTTTTACCTATGAAAGCGCACCCGTTGCGGCGCGCCCTGGATGGGGTGTACTACGCGGCCGGTATGTTGGCGGCAGTATTTCTGTTGGCACTGCTGAGCATTATCGTGCTGCAGATGGCGGCACGGTGGACGGGGCAGGTGTTTCCCGGCTCCACCAATTACGCCGGTTACTGCATGGCCGCCATGTCTTTTCTGGCACTGGCTTACGCACTCAATCATGGGGCGCATATTCGAGTACGGTTACTGTTGACCCGGTTGGGTCGCTTTCGCCGCTTGGGCGAATTATGGTGTTATGGCATCGGTGGTGCGTTATCAGTGTATTTCTGCTACTACGCAATCAAGGCTACCTACTGGTCGCACCTGTTAAATGATGTTTCGCAGGGGCAGGATGCGACGCCGATGTGGGTTCCACAGTTGTCGATGGCCATCGGCACCTTGATCTTTGCTCTGTCGATGGTCGACCGCTTTGTCAGTATCCTGTTGTTCGGTTTTGATGAATCCGCCGAAAAAAATAACGTCGTGGGGTGAATTGAAAATCGTATGGAACATTTTGCCCTGACTGCTATTTTTCTGTTCACCCTGTTCCTGCTTTTGGGAACCGGAGTGTGGGTGGGCCTGGCCCTGCTCGGGGTGGCCTTCGTCGGTATGGAGCTCTTTACGACGCGCCCCGGTGGCGATGCGATGATCACCACGATCTGGACTACGGCTTCGAGCTGGTCGCTGACGGCACTGCCGTTGTTTATCTGGATGGGCGAGATTCTCTACCGTACCCGGTTGTCCGAGGATATGTTCCGGGGCTTAAGCCCGTGGATGGCCAAATTGCCTGGGGGGCTGGTGCATACAAATATCGCCGGCTGCACTGTATTTGCGGCAGTGTCGGGCTCGTCGGCGGCTACGTTGACCACGGTGGGCAAGATGTCGATCCCCGAGCTGCGAAAACGCGGCTATCCTGAGCACATGGTGATCGGGACACTGGCCGGGTCTGCCACGCTCGGCTTGATGATTCCGCCCTCGCTGACGCTGATTGTTTATGGTGTCACCATCAACGAATCGATCTCGAAACTTTTTATTGCCGGCATTCTGCCGGGGCTCACGCTGGCACTGCTGTTCATGGCCTACGTAGCAGGGTGGTCATTCTTGCGGCCCCAAGAAGTACCGCCGCCGGAACCCCGAATTTCCTTTTCCCAGAAACTGGCTGAGTCACGTTTTCTGATCCCGGTGTTGCTGTTGGTGTCTTTTGTGATTGGCTCGATGTATCTGGGTTGGGCAACCGCGACCGAGGCTGCCTCATTTGGTGTCATCGGTTCGCTGATACTGGCATTGGGCCAGGGATCGCTGACACGCGAGACTTTTGTTCAAAGCCTGCTGGGGGCGTTGCGCACCTCGTGCATGATCGCGTTGATTCTTGCCGGGGCGGCTTTCCTGTCATTGTCGATGGGATTTACCGGCTTACCGCGAGCGCTGGCAGAGTGGATCGCATCGCTGGGTCTGACGCCTACTGTGCTGATTGTGTCACTGATGTTCTTTTATATTGTGATCGGCTGTTTTCTTGATGGCATTTCATCGGTGGTGCTGACCATGGCCGTGGTCGAGCCCATGATCCGGGCTGCGGGCATCGACGTCATCTGGTTTGGGATCTTTATCGTAGTCGTGGTCGAGATGGCGCAGATCACACCGCCGATCGGCTTTAACCTGTTTGTGCTTCAGGGCATGACCGGTCACGAGATGAACTACCTGGCGAAGGTGGCATTGCCCATGTTTGCCATGATGGTGGTAATGGTCTTTATTCTCATTGCTTTCCCGGATCTGGCCACCTATCTGCCTGATAGCATGCGCACGCGGCCCGGGGGTTGACCATAAATCACCAGCCTACGCCCCTTATTTGACCCCGTCTGGCCGCCCCTATTTTGGAAAAATGACGGCTGTGATCGAATCATCATGTATATGACAAGATAAACAGTAACTTAATAAGAAAATATGATGATCAGAAACAGCAAACCTTATTGGCCCCACTTTCAACACTGCGGTAACGTTGACCCCGTTCACCCGTGGCAAGGGCCTGACTCAAGAAAGCGAACCAATGGTTAGGTGACAAGAAATTTGTGCGTCACGGGTGTTCTTATCGTTAACCAATAACCCAGAGGTGGAGAGAGGAAAATGATCAAACGCAAAATGTTTATGCCGTTGCTCGTATTGGTGAGCTCCGCGGCCGTGTTCATGGCGGGGCCGGTGCAGGCCTGGGCGCCAAAAAAGCCAGTCGACTTTGTCATCATGGCTGGCAAGGGTGGTGGCGCCGATAAGATGGCGCGCCTGATGCAGACGGTAATTGAGAAGCACGGTTTTTCGAGCAAGCCTTTTGTGCCTATTAACAAGCCCGGTGGTTCCGGTGCCGAGGCACTGATGCATATGAAGAGTAAGCAGGGTGACAACCACACCGTGATGGTAACCCTGAACAGCTTCTATACCACGCCACTGCGTCAGCCAGGACTGGATGTGGACATCTCAACCTTTACCCCTGTTGGACGTATGGCTGAGGATACCTTCCTGTTGTGGGTCAACGTAGATTCGGGTATCACGAACGTGGATGAGTTTGTGGCGGCGGCCAAAGCGGCGGGTAACCAGTGGATTATGGCCGGCACCGGCAAAGGCCAGGAAGATCAGTTACTGACAACCTTCCTCAACCAGGCTTATGGTCTGAGTATCAAGTACGTGCCGTTTAAAGGTGGTGGCCGTGTGGCCAAGGAACTGGCGGGCAATCACTGTAACTCGACGGTAAACAACCCGTCCGAGCAGTTGGGCTTTTATGAAGCTGGCAAAACCCGCGCCATCGCGTCGTTTACCCCAACGCGGTTGCCACTGTTTCCAGATGCACCGACCTTCCGTGAGCTTGGCAAAGACTACGTGTACTTCATGCAGCGCTCGGTTGTGGGCGCCCCGGGTATGAGTGACGAAGCGGCTGCCTACTATCGCGATGTATTCGCCCGTGTGTATGCCAGCGATGAGTGGCAGGCCTACATGAAGAAGAAGAGCCTCCAGGGTGGGTTCCTGACAGGCCCCAAGTTGAAATCCTACTGGGCGCGTGAGAAAGCGATTCACAAAGTGATCCTCAAAGATATCGGAGAGATCTGATAGCGCGTTCTTTTGTTTAAAGCAGCAGGGGACTGCTGTGCGTAGAGCCGAATTCCTGATGGCCCTTATGCTTGGGGTCTTTTCGGTTTACCTGATGGTCAAGAGTGCGGAACTCCCCATCGGCTGGATCCCTGATGAAGGGCCAGGCGGTGGGGCGTTTCCTTTCTGGCTGGCGGCGGGTATGTTGGGTTGCTGCATCTGGACGCTAGTGCGTTGGTTCACCCGCCAGAGCCCGCCTGCCCGATCAACGGAACCTTATCTCAATCCAGCAGCTCGTGGCCTGGTGGTAGCGGTGGGGGTATCGCTGACGCTGATGCTGGGCGCGGTACACATCATCGGCATGTATTTCGCGGTACCGCTGTTCCTGATTTACTACATTCGTTTTCTGGGTCGCCACAGGTGGCCGTTGACGTTGTCGGTCGCGGTGCTGGCCCCGGTGGTGAGTTTCTTTTTCTTTGAGATCGCGCTGCGTATTACCCTGCCCAAGGGCTATTCCGAGCCCTTGTTCTACCCGTTGTACGATCTTTTCCTGTGAGGCGATATGGAGATTCTTGAGCTGCTGGGCCAGGGTTTTGGCATCGCTTTGCAGCCACTTAACCTGGGCCTGGTGATCCTCGGTTGCGCGTTGGGGCTTTTTATCGGTGCGATGCCGGGCCTGGGCTCGGTCAACGGGGTCGCGATTTTGTTGCCGATGACCTTTCTGGTACCTCCCACCGGTGCGATCATCTTTCTGGCCGCCATTTACTACGGCGCCATGTATGGCGGGGCTATTTCCTCGATCATGCTGGGTATTCCCGGTGCTTCTACTGCTGTGGCGACCACTTTCGATGGGCGCCCGCTGGCACTTGCCGGCAAGGCAGATCAGGCGCTGATCACGGCGGCCGGTGCCTCGTTTATTGGCGGCACCATATCGATCGTATTATTTACCCTGTTTGCACCACCTTTGGCCGAGGTGGCGCTGGCTTTTGGCGCCGCAGAAGAATTTGCCCTGATGATGCTGGCCTTTGCCACTTTTGTGGGCTTGGGCGGAGATGACATCCCCAAGACGCTGTTCTCGATCTTTATCGGCCTGGCCTTAAGTGCGGTCGGGCTGGATATCATCAGTGGTGAGCCGCGGCTGATTTTTGGCGGACTGCCCGGATTTTTTCATGGCATCCATTTTCTGGTGCTGGCCATTGGAATCTACGGCATCGGCGAAATGCTCTGGACCATCGAATCCAGCCACGATGGGGTCAAGGTCTCACAGGCCTCTTTTGGTCTGGGTCGTATCCTCACCCACTTGAAAGGTTTAAAGGGCTCGATCAAGGCCAGCGTAATGGGCTCGTTCCTGGGGTATTTCGTGGGCATCTTGCCTGCAGCCGGGGCCACCCCGGGCTCGATCATGGCCTACGGTGCTGCCAAGACCATGTCCCGGAATCCGGATTCTTTCGGCAAGGGCAACGTTGAGGGTGTTGCTGCACCCGAATCTGCCAACAATGCGGCCAGTACGGGCTCTATGTTGCCCATGCTGACGTTGGGCATACCGGGTTCGCCGACGACAGCGATCCTGCTGGGTGGGATGGTGATCTGGGGCCTTGAGCCCGGGCCGATGCTGTTTATCGAGCACCAGAGTTTTGTCTGGGGGCTGATCGCCAGTCTATACGTGGCCAATGTATTTGCCATGCTGATCAACCTGGCGTTTATTCCGGCGTTTATCGCAGTGCTGCGCATGCCCTTTACTATTCTGGCGCCGATTATTTTCGTGCTGTGTGTCGTAGGGGGATTTGCCCCTACCCAGGATATGCACGATGTCTGGTTGATCCTGATTTTCGGGGTGGTGGGTTATCTGATGCGCAAACTGGATTACCCACTGGCACCAGCGGTGCTCGCTATCGTGCTCGGCCCGCTGGCTGAGACTTCGATGCGCCAGGCACTGCTGATGAGTGATGGTAGTTTGATGGTCTTTATTGAGCGGCCGATCTCCGGCCCGATCATGGGTGTTGCCATCGTGCTTTTCCTGTTGCCGATAGTCAAGCTGCTGCACCAGCGTCGCGCCCGGGCATCTGCCTGAAGTGTGTACCGCTGCTCCGGTCATGGCAGCAAAAAAGAAAAAGCAACCTAAAGCGCGCAACCCGGTTGCGCGTCATGCGCACAAGTTCAACAAACCAGCCGTACACCGCGATCGTAAGCACTATCAACGCAAGCCCCCGGCGGGGGATATCGAGGAACAGTAGTGCATCACACTTGAGCACGGCGTTACACTTTCGATACCAGAATCGGTTTGGCTTGAAGCAAAGGAGAGACGAATGACTGAAGCACTCTGGCAGTTAAGCGCTTGCGAGGCAGCGCAGGGAATCCGCGACAAACGCTTCACCAGTGAGGCGCTGGTGGAGTCCGTGACGCAACGCATGGCGGCGCATAATCCACGCCTTAACGCCGTGGTCTTAGACCTGACTGAAGAAGCGCTGATACAGGCAAGAGTGGCTGATGCGTGTGTCAAAGCCCAAGAGGCAACCGGGCCCCTGCATGGCGTCCCGGTCACTATTAAGTCCAACATTGATGTGAAGGGTCAGCCGACCCCCAACGGATTGCCCGCTTTTGCCGATCTTATTGCGCCGGATGATTCGCCGGTGGTTACCAACCTGAAAAGAGCGGGTGCCATCATCGTCGGGCGGACCAACACGCCAGAGCTTTCGATGCGCCTGACCACCGATAATCCGTTGCATGGGCGTACCTACAACCCCTGGGATGACCAAGCCAGCCCCGGAGGTTCATCGGGGGGCGCGTCATCCGCTGGTGCCGCAGGGTTCGGCCCGATTCACCACGGTAATGATATTGGTGGCTCCTTGCGTTGTCCGGCTTTTAACTGCGGTCTATCGACAGTCAAGCCCACTTTCGGCCGGGTCCCGACCTACATGCCCTCGGCACCTGAAGAGCGTGGCATGCTGGCCCAGTTGATTTCGGTGCAGGGCGCGATCTGTCGCGAGGTGCGTGATGTGCGTCTTGCACTCAAGATCATGTCTGGCGCCGATGCGCGTGATCCCTTCTGGATGCCGGTGCCTTTTGATGATTGGCCGGGTGAGACCGGTCCGATCCGGGTTGGAGTCACAACAGAATCCTATGGTCATCCTCTGCACCCACAAATCGCGCAGGCAGTGGATCGAGCTGCTGGTTATTTATCCGACGCAGGCTACACAGTAGAGCCGGTTACCACCCCGTCTGTGGATGACGCCGCAAAGGCGTGGTTCGTGTACCTAGGTGCCGAGCTTGAGACCTTCCTCATGCCGTTGGCGCGCGAACACGGTAGCGAAACGATCCAACAGATTTTTGAGTGGTACTTTCAGATAGGCGAGGTCGCTGATGCGGCGGATTATCGTAAAGGCATCAAGGAGCGCACCGCTATGACCCGTCAGTGGAACGAATTTCTCGAGCAGACCCCGCTGGTGCTGGCACCATATTTTCTACAGCCCACCCCAGATTGGGATTGTGATGCAAAAAGTTTTGCCGGCACGCGTGATGTTTTCAATGCGGGAATCTACAGTACCGGCATTAACTGGGTGAGCCTGCCAGCCGGAGTTACCCCCATCGGTATGATTGATGGCCGTCCAGCGGGTGTACAGCTGATCGGCCGGCGTTACCGTGAGGATATGATCCTCGATGCCATGGCGGCGATAGAGGCGCGGGTCGGCGTGTTGACCCACCAGCTCTGGGCGTGCGAGAACTGATTTAACGTGCGTTGTTCTCTAAGGTATCGATGCGGTGAGTTTGAAACTCGGCTGGAGAGGTGAATTCGATCAGTTCCAGATCGTCTGAACAGGCGAGTTCGTCGTGGACAATGCCGGCCCGCTGCAGGCAGCTGTCGCCGGCACGGAAAGTGAACTCGCCTTGCCCTTCATAGGTAAAGCGAACCCACCCCTTGAGCACGTAGATCATCTGAAACTGAAGATCATGTACGTGCAGTCCGGTATGGGGAAACTCAGTCACCGGTTTTTTAACGCGAATGACATGCGCCCTGTAGGCGCCGTTGGTCGCTTCACTGATGCCCAGATCGCGGTACTCAAAAAAATTTCTTAAGCCTTCTCGCCAAGTTGCGTCTGCTGCACGTGCGGTACAGAATTTTTGTTGGTGATTCATGGAGCTCCCTTTTGTGTGGTAACCGTGTCGCTTAATCTGGCTGTGCCTTTCGCTGGTAAGAAGGGCAGTAGGGCACAGTCCTCACCGGTTTCGCAAGGATGACCTTGGGTCGGGCATTGGGGGGCAGCTAATTAACCCTCTGTAATAATGAGGTAAATAACTCAATAGTTGGGCACTGTCCTTGAAAGTGAAGGCGACTGACCACATTTAACCGTTATGGGAAAAGCCCAACCGGCCCCGACCGAAAAACCGACCGTGCGCCCGGCTGTCACACAGGCAGCGATACTGCGTGATGCCGTGATGACGGCGTATTCGATCACCGGCAGTCTGTCGGCAGCGACCGTGCTCTGTTCAAGCCTGGTAGATGAAGACGTGCCCGAACAGCTCCAGGCCGGGGCTGTCTTATCTCGGCTGCATCACATTGCGATGCGTCGGCCCAAGCACTGAGCGACACCGATCAGCGAATCATGTAGACCTTCTTGAGGGTCTTCGTAACCCGGCAGGTACCACTCCAGCCGGCTGGGAAAAATGCGATCGTATCGGCCCTGATCTGGGTGATCTGGCCATCCTCATTCTCGTAACGGGCTTCTCCTTCGAGGAAGTGGCAGAACTCATCACGTTCGACCCGGCAGGGCCAGTGTCCCGGCGTGCATTCCCAGTAGCCACACTCGGACTGGCCGCTTTCCCCTTTATGCAGCAAGGTGCCCTGGGTATGTGAAGCACCATCGATTAGGTCAGGTGGCGCACCCCAATCTGTGAGTTCACGAGCCTTGAGGGGCTCTCTTAGTAGTGCGATTTTCATGTTCTGTCCCTGTGCGATGAATAAGCCCGGTGTCTCATGGTTGCACCTGGCGTTCAGGTACCGATAATGCCCTGGCCGGGCCAAAGCGTCATCCTGCCTTTAGACTGATATGCACGACCAAGACAACACGGATTTTTTTATCCTGACCCACGAGGGTGGCCACCAGAGTGAGTTGTTGCCCCTGTGGGCGAGTACCCGGCCGAGCCTGGTTCAGTTTGATAAGAATCCACCGCCCGTGGTTCGGGTAGATCTGCCCGATTTGCCCGGGGTGTTCCAGTTGCACAAGGTGTTATCCCCAGCAGAATGTCAGCAGTTTCGACTGATTACCGAGACGCTGGGCTATCACGAAGATGCGCCGGTCTCGTTGCCACACAGCGTGCGCCACATGGCCAACCTCAACTGGGTGGTGGACGAGTTGATCTGTGAGACGTTGTTTGCCCGTTGTCAGCCACAGTTGTTAGAGCATATCGGTGATGCACCCAGCCTGGGCTTAAATGCACGATTTCGCTTTTACCGTTACCAGGTCGGGGACTATTTCAAACCACATACTGACGGTTCCTGGCCGGGCAGCCGGGCAGTGGACGGCCAACTCCAGGTTGATGCTTTTGGGGATCGCTGGAGTCAACTCACATTTGTGTTGTTGTTGAGCGAAGACTTTGATGGAGGGCACACCTGTTTTTATCCGCAGGGACCCCAAGGCAAAGTCATCCCTGTGCGCACCCCAATGGGCAGTGCACTATGTTTTCCTCATGGCGGGCATCCGCAGCACTACATTCATTCAGGCGAGAAGATTCGCCGTGGCACCAAGTACATTATTCGGACCGAGTTGCTTTACGCCCGTACCCCAGCAACAGAAGCCCTGCAGCGCGACTGGATTTACTGAAGTCTCGCGCCGTAGTCACGCACTACCTGTGCAACGCGAATCCGGTAGTTGCGAAACATGCCCTGGTCCTTTGCTTCGCCCTGTGCTGCACTGTGTTCG
Organism: Acidiferrobacteraceae bacterium; assembly: GCA_002726415.1. Taxonomy (GTDB): domain Bacteria; phylum Pseudomonadota; class Gammaproteobacteria; order Arenicellales; family UBA868; genus UBA868. The sequence goes on from PBSU01000057.1 coordinate 10,110, forward strand.
GTATGCTGATGCCAGCGCGCGACGGCATCCATATCTTCCCAGGTAGAAATCGAGACAAAGCGGCCGCTGTGAGCAATGCTCTCGAACCGTTCAACACTGACAAAGCCCTTGATCTTTTCTACTTCTTGTCGCAGCGCGCTGGCCAGTTCAAAGTAGCGATCCTGGTAGGTGGGGTTTGGCTCAAACTCGAAAATCACAATCACCATGGTGGGTGCCTCAATGCGCCAAGTAGGCTTGCAGATTCGTGTGTTATGGTGCCGGCCAGTTTAACGCGAACAGGGCAGGTGGATGACACGACGGGCGCGCAGCACCAACTTTCTGCGGCCGCTTTACCGCCTGGGCTGGCTGGTAATCTGGGGTGTCTGGCTGACTACGCTGGCGCTGGTGATTCCGGTCGTGATGCCGCACGATGATGTGGTGGGTTGGGGGTTTGCGACCCTGGCGGCGACCAGTATTGCGTATGTGCTGCACCGCTTGTGGGATTGGTTCGTGGTGGGCCGTCCGTTGCCTTGGCGTTAAACGCTGATTCTGACAACTGCACCCACTTCACTATGGAGAGACCGTGAGCCAAGCCCCGATATTTCATAACTTCGATAAAGCCCCAACCCATGTGGCGCCATTCAGTCATGCAGTCGAGGTCGATGGTTGGATACAGTTGACCGGGCAGATGCCGACTGACCCGAATGATGACGATGCCCCTTTGGCGCATGGGGTCGAAGCGCAAACTCGCCGGGTGATGGATAACCTCGTGATTGTGCTCGAGGGTCTGGACCTGGATCTGTCGCACGTGCTTTCCTGTCGTGTTTACTTGACGGAATTTAAGCGCGATTACGAGGCGATGAACCGGACCTACCGCGCGTATTTTCCGCAGGACCGGCTACCGGCTCGTACCTGTATCGGGGTAACCGGTCTTGCGCGAGAGGCACTGGTCGAGATTGATATGGTGGCTCGGCGCCCCTGACCTGAATGGGGCCCGGCGCTCAGGGTCGCCGCCAGGCGGCCGTGATCATCAGCGCCCCCAAGGCAAGGTACCAGAACAGCGTCCACCAGGGCATCGATAGTCCCCAGAAGGTCCACGAAACTGCCGCGCACTCGCCAGAACCTGATAGTGCCTTTTGCAATGCGTCAGCCAGTGGTAGGTGCTGCAGCATGAATTCAAGGCCGGGCCCACACTCGGGAACCTGATCCGGGGGCAGGCTCTGAAGAAAGATATGTCGTCCGGCAATTGCTGCGCCCAGTACCCCTGCCAGTGCGGCCAGCAGGCCATAGAGTTTGCGGCCGAAATTGCGGGGGTTATGTATTGCCCCGGCCAGTGCAGCACATCCAAGTAGCGCAAAGGCAAGCCGCTGAAAGATGCATAGGGGGCACGGATCGAGAAACTCCCGAAACTGCAGCCAATAGGCATAGCCCAGCAGGCTGGCGCACGCCATGAAAACGCCGATACCGGCAACGCGAAAGAAGGTAGAGCCCGGGTTACGCATCCAGGTATTGTACAGGCGGCGTTTGGCAGTTTCGTTAAGAAACCGTTAAGAACCATCTGTTAAAATTTACCCGGCAAAAGGATTGACTTATTCTTTTTTAGGAGGTGTTCGTGCGAGTGAGCCGGCATCGGATCCGGATTTGGAGTCTTCATATTCGGATCTTTCACTTAGGCGAAAATCGAGTGACAGTTTGGTAATTCACCTTATATCTGCAGCGCTTCCTCGGCTTCTCTTCGGGGCGGGATTGTTGTTGATGGCGGTCTGCGCGTTCGCGTTGCCCAAATGCGAGGCCCCGGAAGGTTTAGAGGCGCAGGATCAGATTAATTACTGCATGATCCACACCTTTCGGGTGGCCTGTCTGGTGCGCAAAGGCTATGACCTGGAAAAAGAAAACTGGACTGTTATGCAGACCGATTACGAGGCGTGCACCATTCGTGGCTGTGATCAGTTGTTCCAGCAGACTGGTGTCTTATCTGAGGCGCTCTTTATAAAAGTCTGCAACATAGCTCAGTCTGATCGACGTTAGTGTCCAGGCCGGCGCAGAAACCAGCGCCACACCAGGCGGGTGCTGATCGTTATGCCCCCGATGGGGTGGAAATCTTAAGCAGGGTCGGGTTTGTGCATCTCGCGGAGCCTGCCAGAGTTAACTGCGCAGGTAGGAAGCACCGTTGACGTCAATAATCGCGCCCGTTGAGAATTCAGCCCCAGCCGAAGCGAGAAAAAGCACTGCATGGGCGACCTCTTCGGGGCGAGCGACGCGCCCCAGCGGGCTTTGGCTGCGAACAGTATCTCCCTGAGGACCCTGAAGCACAGTACTGGCCATATCGGTTTCGACAAAGCCCGGGGCGACGGCGCCAACGAAAATCCCCAGCGGTGCCACCTGCTGCGCCAGTGACTGGGTCAGCGCGTTCAGCCCGGCCTTACTGGCGCCGTAGGCGGGACAGCGCGGTTCTCCCCGAAAGGCGCCACGCGAACTGACATTTACAATTCGTCCCCCACCATGACTGCGCATGTGTTCGACCGCACACCAGCACAGGTTGGCCGGGCCGGTCAGATTGACGGCCAAGGTGCGTTGCCAGGCGGCCTGCCATGTTGCCAACGAGACTTCATCGATTGGATGCGCTTCGAAAATCCCTGCGTTATTGACCAGAATATCCAGCCCACCCAGGCCATCAATAGCCTGTGCAACGATACGTTGGGCCGCAGCCGCATCGGCGACATCGCCCGCGCATCGTATGTGACCAGCGCCGGCAAGCCCGGCCAGGGTCTCCGCCGCTGCAACTTCATCTGAGCGATAGTGCACGGCGACTTGGGCCCCTGCAGAGGCGAACTGCAGTGCCACCGCACGGCCAATCCCGCGTGATGCCCCGGTGACCAGTACCTTTTTGTTATCAAAGCGCACCAGCGCAGACTAACGCATCTGGCGATGCAGGTGAAGACTTGTGTTAGTTGCTGCGCACAGTCAGCAAACCTGCGCCGATGATGACCAGGACGCCCACCATTGCCAGAAAATTCAGGGTATCCCCCCAGAAAAGATACCCCAGAACAATAGAAAACGGAATGGCGGTGAAGAAGAAGGGCGCAATAAAAGATATCTCACCCAGACGTACGGCGGATATGAGTAGCGGAAAAGCTGCGCTGACGAGCAATGCGGATACCAGTATGCCACCCGCCATTGTGAAGCTAATGGATTGCCATTGAAAAATACTGATTACGGCACTGCCTAACGCGACTACGACGACGGTAACGAAAGCGATCTGCAGCGGGTGAAGCGAACGATCGATAAATCGCGTGGAAAGTTCCCGAGAGGCGCTGGCCAGAGCTGCGCCTAAGGGTAACAACAGCAACAGATTCCACTGGGTACCCCACGGCTGGGTAACACACAAGACTCCCCCAAAACCCATCAGTACTGGCAGCCAGCGTGATATCGCAGCAGATTCCCGCAATATGAGGATGCCCAGTAAGGTCACCATGATGGGCGAAGTCCAGGCCAGGGTCGCGGCGGTGGGCAATGCGATGAACTGCAAACCGGTGAGCCAGAACCCGGTCGACATCAATTCAAAGCCGCCCCGAGCCAGAGCCCAGGGTTGTCTCAGACTGGGTATCAAAATAGGTCGCCGGGTCAGCCGCAAAGCCAGTGCCAGTATCACGAGGATGACCAGCGCCCGTACGAAGATAAACTGAAATGGCCTGATGCCTGTCAGCAGCCCCTTCACCAGCGCGTCACTGGTTGTGATGGCGGCCATCGCGAGGATCATCAGTCCTGCAGCTCGGGTATTATTTTTCATCGAGGCCGTGCTGTTTTTGCGTACTCTAGCGCCGACAATCTACAGCAGATTACGCCATTGAGACACTTCTGAGTCCGATGGCGCTACCCACTCTGCCCTCGTAGAATGGGGTGCAGAATTGGAATCTGTTAACGGGAGGAGTGTAATGAGTGATGAGCCAGCCGATGCGCAACTGAGCGAAGACGAAGTTGATGCCCAACTGCGCGAGATCGCGGACCAGTTCATTGATCTAGCCAACCAACAGGGGCAGCGTTTTCATAAGGAAAACGTCAGTCAGGGGATGATGTATGGTGCTGCCCGCTTCAATGCTTTTGTGGTTGCCTCGCACGCTGAGGATATTGGTGCGTACGACCAGGACCGCGACCGGGCTATCGAGTACTTTGTTGAGCAGTATCGACAGATGCTGATCAGTAATCTGGATGACTATCGCGCCAGTTTCGAGGACCTGAAATACGCCCACCTGATGACCCATCGCCCCAATTGAGTGGCTTGGTGTGTCATCTGGATTTTTTCTTGCCAGTGAGGTTATCTAGGAAGGGTTACTCGTTCTCGCGGTGGGTGCTGATGGTGCATGGGTCCTGCGGCCCGTTGGCACTGATGAGAAAAACAATTGGTTGGCAACAGATTTCACAGTCTTCCACGCACTGATCGCCGGCCATGGTTGGGTCGATTAGGGCTGTGAAAGCCTCGGCACAGTAGGGGCAGGTAATAAGATGCTCTTCCAGTTCCATCACCAGCTATTGTGCCTGGGTGTCTGAAAAAGAAAAAGAAAAAGGTGATGGTGCAGCTGGCCCGGGCAATGACAGCGTCCTCATCATGAAACCCCAAGCGCCAAAGCTGGACAGAGCCCCCTCGCCACGACCCCACAAGAGGACACTATGACCGATTACCCTGCGAGGGCCCGTGAAGCCTGTCGGGTGGGTGCGTTGCCTGCCAGAGACGAGGAACCGGCTGCATATTTGCGCACCCGCGCATAATGGCGGCACCTGATTATGGATGATCAGCCGAGATTGCACCGGGTTTGCAGGTTTAGGGATTTTACCGGCGTATCAGCCTTGACCGCCGCCGTACTCGCTGGATCCAAGGGCCACCACCCTGCGCTACTGACCGAGCGGGGTCGGGTGAGGGTAGACTGTTGGACACATAAGATTCGCGATATCTACCGCAATGATCTGATCATGGCTGCCCGCAGCGATACCTTGTACGATGCGCTGGGCTGAAGCAGGAGTTTTTTTTGGATCGCACTGAGCGCTTTTACACCATTGACCGCATGCTGCGGGGTCGACAGGGCACGACCCTGCGTCACATGATGGAGGAGATGGAAGTCTCGCGGGCTACCGTGCGGCGCGATCTGGAGTACATGCGTGATCGCCTGGCCGCGCCCATCATCTGGGATAACGAGGCCCGTTGTTATCGTTATGAGGCCCACTCGGAAGAGTCAGATCGTTATGCGCTGCCCGGCCTCTGGTTTAATGCCTCCGAGGTGCATGCATTGCTGACCATGGAGCATCTGCTTTCGAGCCTGCAGCCTGGCTTGCTGGAGCCCCATATCGGCCCCTTGCGCAGCCGGATCCGTCGGCTGCTGGATAGTGGTGATCACCCGGCTGAAGAGGTGACCCGTCGTATCCGGGTGCTGCACATGGCGGCTCGGCAGGCAGATAGTGGTGTTTTCGGCGCCATCTCACATGCGCTGTTGCGCCGTTATCGGCTACAGATCAGGCATCTGAACCGGCGCAATGGTGAAGTTACCGAGCGCTTGGTGTCACCACAGCGCCTGGCGCATTACCGCGATAACTGGTACCTCGACAGCTGGTGCCATTTGCGACAAAGCCTGCGCAGCTTTGCGGTAGATGCGATTGAAAGCGCGCAGGTCGTCGAGGCCCAAAAAGCCAAGACTGTCACCGATGCCCAACTGGAGAAAGTGCTGGGTACCGGTTACGGTATCTTCGCGGGCGACAAGACCAAAGAGGCCGTATTGCGCTTTTCACCCGAGGCAGCCCGCTGGGTGGCCCGTGAGAAATGGCATTCGCGTCAACGGGGTTGCGTAGAGGAGGATGGCAGTTACACGCTGACCATCCCCTATGCAAACGAGACCGAGCTGGTGATGGACATCATGCGCCACGGTGTCGAAGTAGAGGTCATTTCGCCAGACAGTCTGCGTGATGCAGTGGGTCAGCGACTGGCTACGGCAGCAGCACAGTACCGCGCTTAAGTCATTTGAATTTCTTTAGCCACCTGGGCTCTGGTTTATCCGGCAATATCCGGGGCATCGGCTGGATCGTGTTGACCGGGATCATGTTTGTCGGGGTCACAGTCATGGTCCGCTACCTGGGCACCTCTATCAATCCGGTGCAGGCGGGTTTCATCCGCTACGTCTTTGGCCTGCTGATGGTGTTGCCCTTGTTGCCCAAGGTCGGGGTGATGTCGCTGGATGTCAGGCGGGTAGGCTTTCATGCTTTGCGTGGCCTGGCTCATGGCACGGCGGTGATGCTGTGGTTCTTTGCCATGAGCCGCATCCCCATCGCCGAAGTCACCGCGCTGGGGTTTACGGCCCCTATTTTTACCACCTTAGGCGCGGTCGTGTTTCTGAATGAGCGTTGGCGCAGTTACCGTGTCATAGCCATTCTCGCCGGTTTTGCCGGGGCGCTGCTGATCCTGCGCCCGGGATTTCGGGAGATTGATATCGGTGCGCTCGCGCAAGTGGTCGCCGCGCCGCTGTTTGCTTGTTCTTTCCTGATGGCCAAGTCAGCGACCCGTAAAGAGTCCAGCACACTGATCGTGCTGCTGCTGTCGGTTTTTTGCACGCTGATTATGGCGTTACCGGCCATCGCGGTGTGGCGTAACCCCACCACTGAAGAACTGACACTGTTGTTTGCCACGGCAGTGCTGGCTACCACTGGACACTACTGCATGATCAGGGCGTTCAAGGCGGCCGAGGTCTCTGCGGTTCAACCCTTTACCTTTTTGCAACTGGTCTGGGCGACACTGCTAGGCTTGATACTCTTTGACGAACGCCCTGACCTTTGGATCGGTCTGGGCGGTGCCTTGATCGTTGCTGCAGCCAGTTGGATGGCCCATCGTGAGGTGCGATCCCAACGCGATTTGACTGACGTGGATTAGCTGGCAAGCGTAATGCTGGTACCATAGTAGTAGGAATCTGAAGCGATATTGTTCAGGAGGGCACAGATGATCGATGACACCAGCGGTCCCATGGTCGCGGGCAGACCGTCCTCGCGCCGGGCCTTGCCAGTCGGGGGGTCCAGGTGCTGGGCCCAGGTCGGATTGAGCCCGGCTAACATTAGGCGGCAAAATACTTTCTTAGCCACTCCCCATGAAGCCACGCAGTCCCCTTAAGCAACTTTCGACCCACGAGGTCACCAACATGCCACCCCACCTGGGTGATCAGGATCTGTGGGCTGATGACCGGGCGCTGCGTGAGTGGCTTGCCCACTGCGGTGGAGACGATCACGTCAGTCACATGGCCAAAGCCGGAAAGGTGGCTGGGCTGGATGAAACTTTCGACAAGGCCAACCAGGCCAACCGTTGTGTCCCTGAACTACAGGCCTTTGATCGTTATGGCATGAGAATCAATACAGTCGAGTTCCACCCGGCCTATCACGATCTGATGCGACTGACGATCTCGCACCAGGTGCATAACTTCGCCTGGCACAATGAAGGGCGCGCTGGCCATCTTGGACAAGGTGCCTTGACTTACATGTTCAGCCAGCCCGAGGGTGGCGTGATGTGTCCGATGGCGATGGCCTATTCGGTTGTGCCCAGTCTGCGGACCACCCCCCAGATCGAGGCCCAGTGGATGCCTCGTATCCTGTCTGATACCTATGACCCCCGTGATATTCCCGTGACGGAGAAAGCCGGCGCACTGGTCGGCATGTTCATGACGGAGAAACAGGGTGGATCAGACGTGCGTACCAATTCGACTGTCGCGGTGCCGATGGGCCCGGAGTCCGGAATTGGTGCGGACTATCTGTTGACCGGTCACAAGTTTTTCTGCTCAGCACCCATGTGTGATGCTTTTCTGACGCTGGCCAAGACTGACGGGTTGGGTGTTTCCTGCTTTCTGGTGCCGCGGTGGCGACCGGATGGCCGGCGCAATAACCTGTCTATCCAGCGCATCAAGGACAAGTTGGGCAATCGCTCTAATGCCTCCACAGAAATTGAGTTTCAGGACACTTATGGGACCATGGTCGGCGAGGAAGGCCGCGGTGTGCGCACGATCATCGACATGGTAACCGGTAACCGGATTTACTGCGCCATGTCTTCAGCTGGGATCATGCGCCAGGCACTGGTTCAGGCTTTGCATCATGTTTCTCATCGCTCAGCTTTCCAGAAGCGACTTATTGACCAGCCGTTGATGCGCAACGTGCTTGCTGATATGGCCATCGAGACAGAGGCGGCGCTGGCATTGGGAATGCGTGTAGCGAGCGCGATGGACCGTGGTGATGACCCAAGCGAAGCTGCTCTAGCCCGGGTTGGCACAGCAGTGGCCAAGTACTGGAATACCAAGCGCTGCCCTTACCTGGTGTTTGAAGCGCTGGAGTGCCACGGCGGTCCTGGCTATATCGAAGAAAGCATTATGCCGCGGCTGTATCGCGAAGCACCGGTTAACTCGATCTGGGAAGGTTCGGGTAATGTGATCAGCCTGGACGTGTTACGCGCCATCAGTCGAGAGCCTCAAGTGGTTTCCGTGTTCATGGCCGAAGTGGAGAAAGCACGGGGGGGTGACGCCAATCTGGATCAGATCATCGATGACCTGCATCGGGAGTTCAATGACCTCGATGACCTGGAAGTGCGGATGCGCATGATTACCGAGATGATGGCGCTGACCCTGCAGGGGGCGTTGCTGGTCCAGCATGCCCCCGCGCCAGTGGCAAACGCTTTTTGTGCCTCACGTCTGGCACCGCGCTACCGGGGCGCCTTCGGGACATTGCCCCGGGGATGTGATCTGGATGCGATCATCGCCCGCGCGACACCGGGCTGAAGTCGCGGGGATCAGCCCGACAGTGTAAAAGATGTGGGCGGTGCAGGTGTTGGCAGGATTCAGGGCCGGTTTATAAATCGACAAGCCGGAAAATTCGGTGTCAGGATCACCGGGCGAGCCTGCCAGCACGCATAATCTTGCCCATGCCTGCACGCCCCAACCGGCCCCCCTCGACAGCCCCCGATGCTGCACCTTTATCACGCTAACCGTCTGGAGGATCTGGCCGAGCGTCTTGCCAGAGATCTTCAATGCCCCGCTGGCCCGGTGTTGGCTCCCCAGATTGTCGCCGTATCCAGCACAGCGATTGGTCAATGGCTCAGCCTGCAACTTGCACATCACCAGGGTATCAGCGCCAACATGCAGTGGCTTTTACCGGCAAGACTGTTGTGGCGGGTGTTTCGTGATGTGTTGAGCGATGTACCTAAGACCAACGCCTTTTCCGCTGAGGTTCTGGCCTGGCGCGCGCTGGCGGTATTACAGGATGAGGCCTTTGTCCGTGATCACGGGGCTCTCGCGCATTATCTCGCCGATGCCAATGCGTTGCGTTTCTGGCAACTGGCGCGCCAGATGGGCCGGTTGTTTGAGCAGTACCTGATTTTCAGGCCCGATTGGATTCATCGTTGGGAGCACGATGGCGCCAAAGAGTGGCAGGGGGCGCTGTGGCGGCGGTTGATCAGCAACGGCGATGCGCGTCATTGGCTCAGGTTGCGTACAGAACTGTTCGATGATCTGTCCAGCAACCCGTCGGCTGCAGGGCGCCTGCCCGAACGGCTTTCCCTTTTTGCCCTTGCAGGCCTGTCGCCGGCATTTCTTGAGTTGTTGTCGCGCCTGGCCGAGCACACCGATGTGCATGTGTATCATCTTAACTTCAGCGGGGGTTTCTGGGCTGATATTGTCAGTGACCGAGAGCGCGCGCATCTGATTGCCACACAGGGTGAAGATGTGGATGCCTACCTCGACCGGGGTAACCGGTTGTTAGCCTCGATGGGCCGGCTGGGTCGAGAGCACCTCGCCCAGTTGCTGCAGCTCGAATCCATTGAGTCAGAGACTTACTGTGCTCCGCCACGCGATACTCTGCTCGGTGCTATACAGGCAGATATCGTAGAACTTCGCGATGCTGATGAGATTGTGCCGTTTACCGGTGATCCCCGGGATCGTTCGATTCAGGTACATGTCTGTCACGGCCCGATGCGCGAAATCGAGATATTGCATGATCGCCTGCTGGACGCTTTTGAGCGCGATCCGGATCTCACACCGGCCGATGTGCGGGTACTCATTCCCCAACTGGCTGAATATGCCCCATTGATCGAATCGGTGTTTGGCGCTGCAACGGGGCACCGGCACATCCCCTGGTGTCTGGCCGAGCGCGCCCTGGATGATCACAGTCCATTGGTACACGCTTTTCTGGAGTTGTTGCGATTGCCCGAGGGTCGTCTTGATGCGCAGCGGGTGAGTGCCCTGCTGGATATCCCCGTGCTAAGGCGTCGTTTTATCCTGGATGCGGCCGACACAGAACAGGTAACGCGGTGGATACGTGAACTGGGTATTTATTGGGGACCTGACGCCAAGGCGCTGGAAGAGATGGATCTGCCTATCGGCGGTACCCACACCTGGCGTGGGGCAACCGATCGACTGCTGCTGGGTTTTGCCTTGGGCGATAGCGATGTGCCGTTCGCGGATTGCATGCCCATGGCCCCGGGTGATGCGACGTTGGCACAGGTCGCGGGACGTTGGCGCTCTTTTCTTGAGCAGTTAATCAGCCTGCGTGAAACCCTGGCGCTTGCTCACACGCTGCCCGAATGGATTGTTTTATTTCATCAGGTGCTTGAGGGGTTTTTCCTGGCGGGCTCGACAGAGGTCGATAACCTGGTGCGCCTGCGCCAGCAACTGGCTGCCCTGGCCGCTGATGCAGCGCTCGCCCCCTTCGATCGGCCGTTGCTGCTTTGTGTGATACGTGATGCACTTGAGGGGCGCTTGCACGGCGCCAGTGGCGGACGTTTCATGAGTGGCGGCGTTACTTTTGCCACGCTGGCTCACGGCCGTTGTCTGCCGGCCAAACTACTCTGCCTGGTGGGAATGAACAGCGAGCATTTCCCAGGTCGCGACAGCGGCCATGGCCTTGATCAAATGCACTCACAGTTTCGCCCGGGAGACCGTCGGCGCCGTGACGACGATCGCCATGCCTTTTTGGAGGCCTTGAGTTGCGCCCGCTCGGGGCTCTATATCAGCTACACCGGCGCCAGTGAACGTGATGACAGCGTGCAACCCCCTTCAGTCGTCATCAGCGAACTGCTCGAGCAGGTCGACACCTTATCTGAAGAGGGCGCTTTGTCTGAGGTAGTCACGGTGCGCCATCCACTGCAGCCATTCAGCTCGCGTTACTTTCGCAACGAGCCGAATCTATTCAGTTACGCCTGTGAGATGGTGCCTCCCGGGGATGCGGGCGGCTTAAACCCGACTCCTCTATTTGATCAACCCCTTGTACCGCCCACACCGGGCAAGTTATCACTGGAGAGCCTGGTTGATTTTCTGGCGAATCCGGCACGCAGCTTGCTGCGCGACCGTCTTAATGTGGTTCTCGAATCCGGTGAGGGTCTGCTGCCTACCCGCGAACCGATGTGGCTGGATGCACGTTCGCGCCGTGCACTGGCGCGGTTCACGCTACAGGCGCAACTGCAGGAGTTGGATGAGGCCGTGCTCGCACAGCGCGCCCGGCTGGAGGGCTATCTGCCTCCTGGCACGCCAGGCGAACTGGCCATGGCGAATGAGTGGCATCAGGTCGCGCCGGTCGCTGCACGGCTGAAACCTTTGATGACATCGCAGGTGCTTTCTTCCTGGCCGGTGAGCGCCACACTGGGAGATTGGCAGTTGTCTGGTGTGCTGGAGAACGTCGGATCGTCTGGCCAGATCCTCTGGTCTGTCGAATCACCCAGCCCGTGGGTCATTCTGCGGGTCTGGTGCGCGCATCTATTGCTGAACACAGATTCACAGGCGCCATCACACCATACCCACTTGGTCAGTCCCGATGGGGTTTCAACTTTTGCGCCAGAAAATGATTCCGCACGCCTGCTGTCGGAGTTACTGGTGATTTACAGTGAAGGTTCGTGCAGACCCTTGCCGTTTTTCCCCCGCAGTGCCTGGAAGTTCGTCAACGCGCCACGATCACCGCAATCGGCAGCCTATGCCGTCTGGATGGGGTCAGAGTTCAGTCCAGCCCCGGGTGAATCGGCGAATCCCTATTTTGCACTGGCATTTCGTAGCCGCCTGGAACAGGCACTGGACGATGAATTCGAATCTTTGGCCCTGCAGTTGTTGGGCACCCCAAAAGAGCGGCTGCAGGGCCAAGGCCTATGAGCGCACAATCGCTGGATCCCTTCTCGACCCCATTGCACGGCGTCAATCTGGTTGAGGCCGCAGCAGGCACAGGCAAGACCTGGACTATCACCGCGTTGTTTTTGCGGTTACTGCTGGAAGGAGACCTCAGTGTCGGCAATATTCTGGTGGTGACCTATACCCGTGCAGCCACGGGTGAGTTGCGCCAGCGGTTGCGCGAGGCATTGAGTAAAGCGCTCGCTGCGTTTGCTGGCGAGGGCAATGAAAGTGACCCGCTGGTAGGACCGCTCTTATCGCGCTACCCGGATCACCATATTTGTGCGCTGAAGTTGCAGCGGGCGATAGCCGATTTTGACCAGGCCAGCGTTTTTACCATTCATGGATTCTGTGAGCGAGTGCTGGGTGACAGCGCTTTTCAAAGCGCTATCGCGTTAGAGACCCAGGTGCTGGCCGATCAGCAATCACTGTTGGGTGAGGTGGTCGATGATCTGTGGCGCATTGAGATCTACCCGGCGAGCCGCACCTGGGTGAACTGGCTGGCCAGTACTCAGAAACTGCGCAGCGCGGATGACCTGTTATCGGTGCTGAATCCGCTGATCGGTAAGCCCTATCTGGTGGTATCTGGCCTGGCTGATACGCCAGACCCGGCCAAGCTTGAGAACCCACTGGCCAATGCTTACAGCACGGTAAGTCAGTGCTGGCATGCCCATCGTGACGAGGTGCGCGAGCTTCTTCTGGATCCAGATTCGGGCCTGCACCGTCAGCGTTACCCGTTGAAATCGCTGCCCAATTGGTTGGCACAGCTCGATGCACTGATGTCGGGCACAGCGCTGGATTTTGCCAAGCTCAAAGCCTTTAAGAATCTCGAGAAACTCTCCAGCGGTTTTCTCGCAAAGCCCCAGGCGACTCGAAAAGATGCAGACCCACCGGCCCACGCTTTTTTTGATGAGGTCGATGCGTTGCTTGCCTGTATCCGGTCTTACGAGGATTGCGCCCGTGCCCACTACGTAGACTGGTTGAACGAGATGCGCCGCCGTGCTGAAACCGCGCAGCGTGAACTGAAAACCGAGCGCGGTGTACAGGCCTACGATGATCTGTTGCTGAACCTGCGCGGCGCTTTACAGCCAGGTATCGGTGATGCGCTGTTGCAGCGCTTACGCGCCGATTACCCGGCAGCCTTGCTGGACGAATTCCAGGATACCGATCCGGTGCAGTACGAAATTTTCAATACCCTCTATGGTGATGGTTCGCAGCCCGTATTTATGGTCGGAGATCCCAAGCAGGCGATCTATTCTTTTCGAGGTGCAGATCTTTTTGCCTACCTTAAGGCGCGTACGGGTGCATCACGACACTACACCCTGGATACCAATCATCGTGCGACACCGGAACTGGTCAAGGCCGTCAACACCTTGTTTTCACATCGCGCGCCAACAGGCAGTTTTGTTTTTGACCAGATTACCTTCAATGATGCTGTCTCAGCCTCAAGTGCGCCAACCCTGGCCGACCGCGAACTGACCTCACCCATGGTGTTCTGGACCCTGGCGCGTCAGGAGCCTTCCAGGCAGGTGACCAAAGCACAGGCCAGAGCCCGTGGCAGCGCAGCCGTGGCCAACGAGATTCAACGACTGTTCGCAAATGCTACAACCCTGGGGGATCGACCCCTGGCGCCACGCGATATTGCCGTGCTGGTGCGCAACCATACCGAGGGCCTGATGGTACAGCGGGCGCTGATCCAGGCAGATATCGCCTGCGTACGCCAGGGCCAGCAGAGTGTGTATCAGACTTATGAGGCGATGGAGCTTGAGCGCTTACTGCAGGCGATTGCCCAACCTCGTCACGAGGGCCTGGTGCGCGCTGCCCTGCTGACAGACCTGCTGGGTGTTGAGGTATCGGCATTGGCCCAGCTGGAAAGTGATTCCACCACCTGGGACGCATGGTTCGCACGTTTTGATCATTATCATGAACGCTGGCGTGACCATGGTTTCATGCGCATGTTTCGTGAACTGACCGCCTCATTGGGGGTGATGCAGCGCCTGGCCCGTTTTGCAGATGGTGAACGACGCCTGACCAATCTGATGCATCTGGCTGAGTGTATTCAGGCCATGGCTTCGAGGCATACCGATATACCCGGAGTCATGAGTTGGCTGGCCTCTATGCGCATTCAACCCCCGGTCGCAGAAGAAAGCACGTTACTGAGACTTGAAAGCGACGAGGACCGGGTGCGGATCGTGACGGTGCATGCCAGTAAAGGGCTACAGTATCCGGTGGTGTTCTTGCCGTTTGCCTGGGACGGCACCTTGCGCAGTGATCGCACACCTACCGTGCATTTCCACGACCCTGACGCCCAGAATTGCCCGACAGTTGATTTTGGTTCACCCGATTTTGAGCGTCACCGCGACCGGGCCGGGGTCGAAGAACTCGCCGAGAGTCTCAGGCTCTTTTATGTCGCGGTGACCCGCGCGCAGAGCCGTTGTTATCTGGCCTGGGGTGCGGTGAACGGCTCGCCTACCTCGGCCTTGGCCTGGTTGCTACATCGGCCATTGCCCGGTGGTCTACCGGAAGATACCCAGGCACTGGCGAGCGCCTTTGCCGCGCTTTCGGACGAGAATTTGAACGATGCGCTGGGTGCGCTCGCCGGGCAGAGCGAGTCATGTATTGCGGTGCATCCGTTGCCCGATGCGCGACAGATCAAGGGTGAGACACAAACTGAGCAACCCCCTGCACTGGCGGCGCGTCAGGCAAAGCGTCGACTGCAAAGCACCTGGCAGATGGGCAGTTTCAGTTCGTTGACCACCGGACATGACAGCGAACTGCCGGATTTTGACTCGCAGGGTGCACAAAGCACATCAGATGATGCGGGCGGCTTTTTTGCTTTTCCGCGCGGGGCGCGGGCGGGCACCTGCCTGCACCGGGTTTTTGAACTCATTGACTTTGGTGCAGCTGATCTCACCACGCGCCGGCAGACGGTGCGCCAGGTACTGGGTGAGCATGGCTTTGATGATGAATGGACCCGTGTTGTTGACCAGATGCTGGATAAGGTGCTGCACAGCCCGCTTAATGATGGCGGACTGCACCTTGGCACCGTGTCGCATACCGATCGTGTTGACGAGATGGCCTTTTGTTACCCGGTGGACGCGCTTGATGTCATGCACTGGCGCGAAGTGATGTTGCGTCACCAGGCCAAGCTGCATCCGGCTTTGCGCGCAGGGTTAGACCGTGGGCACTTTGAGCCTTTGGCAGGCTTCATGCACGGTTTTATCGACCTGGTGTTTCAGGCCGGCGGGCAGTATTACCTCGTGGATTACAAGTCCAACTACCTGGGTGGCAATCTTCGGGCCTACGATGCGGTCGCGGTTAATACCACAATGCACCGATCACATTACACCCTGCAGTACCTGATCTATACCCTGGCGCTGCATCGCTGGCTGCGTACCCGCATCCCGGATTACAGTTATGAGCATCACTTTGGTGGCGCTTACTATCTTTTTTTACGTGGGATGGACCCGGCCCACCCCGGCAACGGTGTGTTTTTTGATCGGCCATCGGCGGCTTTGATTGAAGATCTCGATGCGTTGATGGGCAGGGGGGCATGAGCACCATGATGAAACACCTGCAGCAGGCCTGCCGGGCAGGCCAGTTGCCCGATATTGCGTTGCATTTTGCCGGCCTGCTGCATCGGCTCGACCCCAATGTGGATGAATCTATTTTGTTGGCCGGGGCTCTCGTGGGTGATCGGGCGATATCGGGAGAAGTGTGCGTTGATCTTTCGCGCCTTGTGAGCAGCACACTTTTTGACAGCGACGAGGGTCCGAAGATCAGTGCGCCCGACCTTGATACCTGGTTGCAGTCGCTCAAGAGTTCACCCCTTGTCAGTGATGGTGCTGCACCGGCACCGTTAATCATAACGCCTGACGGGCGCTTGTATCTGTATCGTTACTTTGAGCTTGAGCGGCGCCTGGCTGAACTGATCGTGCACCGTACGCACGTTTGTGATGTCTCAATAGATTCGACACGACTTGAAGCCGCGCTGGATGAGCTGTTTGCTGATGATTTGATAAGCGCTGATCAGCGCAGTGCTGCAACGCTTGCCGTGCACAACCGTTTTTCTATCATCAGCGGCGGACCCGGCACGGGTAAAACAGTAACGGTGGTGCGTATCCTGGTATTGCTCCGGCAACTTGGCCTTGTTGCCCCCGATCGGATGCTGCTGTGCGCCCCCACTGGTAAGGCAGCCGCGCGGCTGCGCGAGGCACTGGCGGATACACCGCCAGCCGTAATGCCTGGCGATATCCTGCCACCCGATGCGGTTACCGTACACCGGCTGTTGGGCTGGCGCCCGGGCAAAAAGCCGCGTTATCACGCAGACCGCCCCCTGCCATGTGATCTGTTGGTGCTGGATGAAGCCTCCATGGTTGATCTTGCGCTGATGGTCAGCCTGCTTGAGGCCTTACCCCCCCAGGCACGGCTTATCCTGCTGGGGGATCGTGATCAGTTGTCATCGGTAGAGGCCGGCGCGGTGCTGGGCGATATCTGCCGTGCGGCCGACAGCGGTGCCTTGGAAGGTGTCCTGACGACACTGAGCCATAACTGGCGTTTCGGCGCGAATAGTGCGATCGCGAATCTTGCCAGTGCTATCCGTGAGGCGCGCGCCAAAGATGCTATCGGCATCCTCGATAACACAAGCAGTACTGAGGTTACGTTGCAGCCGGTAGATGATAACGACTTGGATGCGCTACTGGCCGAGCACGTGATACCGGTTTATGCCGAGATTGCACAACTGGTGCGCGAGGGTGCCCGGGCCAAAACCATATTTTCAAAATTAAACGAACTGATGGTGTTGTGTGCACATCGTAATGGGCCGCGTGGCGTGACAGACATTAACCAGCGCGTCAGTAACCAGCTGGGTGCTTCGGCTGTGCTATCACCAGCCGTACAGGCTTATCCCGGCATGCCATTGATGGTGGCGCGCAACGACCCGGCGCTGGGACTTTTTAATGGTGACATCGGTATCGTGATGCCGGATATCAATACGCCTGAGCATTTGCAGGCGGTGTTTTTGGATGCCAGCGGCGACGAGCATGCCGTCAGTCTTGGTCGTCTGCCAGAGCACCAGGCTGCCTACGCCATTACCGTGCACAAGGCGCAGGGTTCACAAGCGGCCAGAGTGGTGTTGATCCTGCCGGCACAGGTCTCGCGGGTGCTCTCGCGCGAGTTGATCTACACCGGCATCACTCGTGCCAGAAGTTCGCTCGCGATCTGGGGTGATCGTGAAGTGCTCACCGGGGCTATCGGTCGCAGTGCTCAGCGTGTCATGGGGCTGGTCGAGCGACTAAAAGAAGTGTCGATTCGTGCGGCATAATCTCATTCAT
The DNA here is from genome assembly GCA_002726415.1 of Acidiferrobacteraceae bacterium. Lineage (GTDB taxonomy): Bacteria > Pseudomonadota > Gammaproteobacteria > Arenicellales > UBA868 > UBA868. The sequence goes on from PBSU01000057.1 coordinate 27,580, forward strand.
GTCCCTGGTGAGATACAGAATTGGTGAGGGCGTCGGTTCAGCTACCATAACCGACGATATGATGCTGCTGACCACGGTTTATGGCCTGGCAGCGGGGACATTACTGACCGTGTTGGCGCACCGCTTGCGTCAGCGCTGGATGGTGTTCTGGGGTGCAGGGCTGGCGCTGATCAGCCTGGCCTATCTTCTGGCAGCTTTGCTGGGCCTGATCTGAGACGCTGGGTTGCGTTTCAAGGGTAGGCGAGAAACTCTTCTGCCGGGGCGCTGTCTCCGTGCAGGTCGATCAGGCGATCGATCTCATCGTAGAGGGTCTGCTCTTCGTCATCCTCGATCTCGCCAATACCAATCAGTTCGGCCACCAGGCCGTTGTGCAGGGTCTGGCGCACTTGCCCCAATGTGGGGGGCTCGGCTGCGCTGTCGTGGTCGATGCAGTTCTCAATGACGTTGGAAAGCGTCTCACTCGCCCGTGGGCGGATGAAGCTGTCGGCTGCGGCATCGCCAAAACTTTCTACCAGTGTATCGAGCTCTGTGCTCACAGAATCGTGATCGGCCGGGTCAATCAGGTTGGACTCGCTCATCTGGTCCAGCAGATCGCCCTCCATCATCGCCTGTACCATCAGCAACGTTACGGGCAGATCATCCTGCGTCGTGGTGATGACATACTGCAGCGCAGCCGATAGTTCCCGGCTGACTTCTTCACTGATATCTTCAGGTATGCTCATGCGTTTTGTGGATAGCCCTCTTTGCAGGCTCATTGTGCCCCAGTCACGGGGTGATGGCAAAAGGGCGAGTCGCCAATTGTGTTGCATTTGGAATTAAGTCAGTCTCACGACATACCGGGTGCTCGGCACTGGGTAATGGCTCAGGGCATTACAATGGCGGCGCTACTAAAGGCACTTGCATGATTCCCCTGCACGACGACAACCCTACCCGTATCACGCCGATCGTGACGATCGCGCTGATCGGTCTTTGCGTAATGGCTTTTCTCTGGCAACTCTCGTTAGGCCCTGGCCAGGAGGCAGCCCTGTATGCATTGGGCGTAATTCCGGCCGTGATTCTCGACAAGGCGGAACTGGTGCCACAGTTGGTGTGGGTAGACCCAGCGCTGACGCCCTTAACCTCGATGTTTCTGCATGGGGGTTTTATGCACTTGGGCGGCAACATGCTGTACCTGTGGATTTTTGGTAACAATATCGAGGACGCGATGGGCCATGGTCGGTTCGTCGTCTTCTACCTGATCTGCGGGATAGTGGCGGTGTTCGCCCAGGCCTTGCCTGATCCGGAATCGACTATCCCTATGATCGGCGCCAGTGGCGCGATCTCCGGGGTGCTCGGTGCCTACCTGCTGTTGTTTCCTCATGCCCGTGTGCTGGTGGCACTGCCGCTGGGTTTTTACATACACACCATGTCGCTCAAGGCGGGCGTGGTGCTGGGCATCTGGTTTGCCCTGCAGATTTTCAGTTCGCTGGCTGCCGGTGATGGTCCGGGAGTAGCTTGGTTCGCACATATCGGCGGCTTTGTTGCGGGCATGCTGCTGATACCCTGGTTCAAGTATCCTCATGTGCGCCTGTTTGCTCCGGCTCGTACGGGTGGGCGCTGGCACCGGCGGGGCCGCAGACGGCGACATCATGACGCTTAAAGCGCCGCAATATCTTTTTAACCCAGCCGATAAGCCCGCGCTGCCCCTGTACGACGTGCCATTGGTAGAGGCCACGGAAGAAACCGTGCAGGGCTACGGTTGTCTGGTAAGTCACCCTGACGATATCGATATTGAGATCGTGCGCTGGCCGGCAACCGGTTGGCGAGTGGTGGATGAGGACAGTGGGGATGAAGGTGGCTGGGTGGAAGGCGTCTTTTATGGTGAGTGGCAAGGCGATGTGCTCTACGGGCGCAACGAGACCGTTTCGGGTCATTATGTGTTGGGCTGGTCGACTGGCGATCCTGGTCTGGCGAGCGCTCAGAACAAGACCATTGCACGCGAGCGAGTGGTGTTGTGGCATCTCAATTACCACCCAGATGGAGGCCAGCTCTTTTTCCCCCAGGATAAGAGCCCTTTTGTGGTTCCCGTGGCGTTACCCGGAGATGACCTGGTACCAGATCAGGTAATCGGGCTGTGGTGTGATGGCAGCCGGGGCTTATATATCCATCCGGGCATCTGGCACGATGGCATTTTCCCGGTAGCGGACCGTCAGCGTTTTCTGGATCGTCAGGGCCGGGTGCATGCCCGAGTCAGTTGCGATCTGGCTGCCGAGTTCGAGGTGTACCTGTCGGTCCCGTTGGTTCAGAGCTAACCCCACATCCATGGCTTTCGCTCCAGTTAAAAGCGTCAGGGGGGAGTCAGCCTGGGCGGTGTTTGCCCGGGTTGAGCGACAGGTACAGCCCTACGCCGATAATGAGCGTGATGCCGCCAAAGGCCCAGCTGTCGGGGATATCGCCAAACAGCCAATAGCCTAGCAAGACCTGCATGATGATCTCGGTATAGAGAAAGGGGGCCAGCAGCGAGGCCTCTGCGTATTCAAAAGCGCGAATCAGCAGCAGATGACCGCTGGCACCAATCACGCCCAGTGCGGCCATCATCGCCAGATCAGTTGGGGTTGGTGTCACCCAGACCAGCGGCACCAGTGCGCTCATCAGCACAAAGCCACCCACGCCCTGCCAGGCCAGCATCACCAGCGGCGGGGTATTGCCGCTCAGGAGTCGGGTGGAAAGAAAATAAAGCGCAAAGAAAAAGGCAGCTGCCAGCGCCAGCAGGCTAGCCCAGCGAAATTCCCCGAATCCCGGTTGCACTATCAGCACGACACCCACAAGCCCCACTACCGAGGCCACCCATCGCTGTGGTGGGACCTGCTCTCGTAGTAACACTCCCGAGAGCACCACCACGATAACCGCGTCAAAAAATATCAGAGCGATGGCATCTGCTAGCGGGATCGTTCGGATGGCAGCAAAAAAGAAAAGGGTTGCCCCCGTCAGGCACAGACCACGCCCAATCTGCAGCATTGGCCGTGGCGGTGTGAGCACACCGCCCCCGTGCCGCCACAGTGCGATGGGCAAGACCAGCGCAAAGTGGAAGAAAAACCGGGCCCAGACCAGCTGCAGCAGTGGGTATCGGCTGCTCAGCAGTTTTGCCAAGGCATCCATGAATGGCACTACCACCATCGCCCCGATCATCAGGGCGATGCCGCGAGAGGATTGTTTGGGTAAATTAGCGGGCACGTGGGCTGGGTATTGCAGATTGTGTGCAATCAAAAGGGCGGGGGCGGGTATGATAGCGTTTCTGGGCCGGCATTTTGTCCCCGCCTGTGGGGGACAGGGTGGCCCGACTCCTGCCGATGGACCATTACCAGATCATAAAAAACCTACACGTGACTTGCGTCGTGTTATCGATTTCAGGTTTTGTTTTGCGAGGTGTCTGGGTGCTGCGGGGTTCACCCTGGACTGGGCATCGTCTGACACGGGTGTTGCCCCATTTTGTGGATACCACTTTGCTGGCCAGTGCTGTGACCCTGCTGTATCTGTCATCGTATCGACCGACCGGCAGCGACTGGCTGACGTTCAAACTGCTGGGTGTGCTGCTTTATATCGTCCTGGGCGTGGTTGCGCTGCGTGCGGGGCGGACCCAGCGCCAGCAGGCCAGTGCGTTTATCGCTGCGCTACTGGTCTTCACTTATGTTGTCGGTGTTGCCCTGACCGGGCAACGCTGGCCTCTGGGCTGAAGGTCTATTTGTGACGCTGATGACTGACACACGCAATCCCTCCGATGAGGTTATTGCCGTCGTTACCACGTATGAGCCGGATCTTGAAACCCTTCAGAGGCAGTTCGTGCTTCTTGCCGGTCAGGTCAAGACGCTGCTGATCATCGATAACGGCTCGAGCAATGCTGCGGGAGTTGCAGCGCTGGCCTGCGGTCACGCCTTTGCGCAATTTACCGGTGTGCCAGAAAACCGCGGCCTGGGCTGGGCCCACAATGAAGGCCTGCGTCGCGCGTTGACCCAGGGCGCCGGCGCCGTGCTGCTGTTGGATCAGGACAGCCTGCCGCGGGATGGGATGGTGGCTGCGCTGGTCCGGGCGCTGCGTGAGCAAAGACAGGCCGGGGTGCGCGTTGCGGCGGTGGGGGCGCGTTACCTGGGTAGCGATCGGGGTCACTCCTCGTATTTTGTACAGTTCGGTTGGCTGCGTTTCCGGCGGTGTTTCTGTCAGCCGGGCCAGTCTCAAACTGAAATACGAGCCGATATGCTGATTTCCTCAGGGGCCCTTTTCGCCCGCGAGGCGCTTGAGACCTTAGGGTTAATGGATGAAGGGCTTTTTATTGATCATCTGGATACCGAGTGGTTTCTGCGGGCCGGCGCCGCAGGCTGGCAGTCTTTCGGTGTCTGCGACGCGGTCATGGATCATGGACTGGGCGAGCGCACCGTGCGGGTCTGGCTGGGTCGCTGGCGATACCTGCCGGTGCATCAGCCTTTTCGCTACTACTATGTGTATCGCAACAGCGTGTTGCTCTGGCGTCGTGCTTACCCCAGCGCACGCTGGAAGCAAACCGACATGCTGCGCCTGGCCAAGATGTTCCTGGTCTTCTCCCTTTTTACCGGGGATCGCCGCCAAAACCTGGCCATGATGATCCGCGGCATCCGGGATGGCCTCAAGGGTCGGGCCGGGCAACTTCACTCTGATTTGCTGCGCTAGATTGATCGCTTCACAATAGGGCTTGTCTTTGCAGGATCAGGCGGGCGAGGCAGAATCCTTTTAACCAACCGTTGGTCATAACTCGAGGCTTTATTAGTTGATGCAGGTTTCTTTTCTTGTGCCGGTGTACAACACCGATCCGGCAGTGCTGACGCTGTGTATAAACAGTGTTTTAAAAGCCGCTGGGGATCATCATCAGGTGGTGGTGGTTGATGATGGCTCTGACCGAGAGGAGACCCGGGCATTTCTAAGCCGTTGTGCCGATGCCAGTCTGACTAACCTGAAAATACTGCGTAATGAGGCCAACGCGGGTGTCTCTTACACGCTTAATCAGGCGGCCCGGGAAGCGTCGGGTGATCTGCTGGCCCCGGTAGATCACGATGATGTCGTGGTCAGCCAGGGGTTCGCTCAGACCCTGCGCTGCCTGGGCTACTACCGTGCCCAGTGGGTCTATTCAGATGAGATCCAGGTTGATGCCAACGGCTTTTTGATTCGGCGCATGTTCAAGCCCGATTACAGCCCACAGTTACTGCGCTCCACGATGTACATCAACCACCTGCAGGTATTCTCGCGAGACCTCTTTCAACGTATCGGAGGTTATCGGGAGGGTTTTGAGGGCAGCCAGGATCACGATCTGGCTTTGCGCATGTGTGAGCAGGTCGAACCCGTGCATGCCGAGACGGTTGCCTACCACTGGCGGATCCTGGAGCAGACCCAGTCCCGCTCGGGAGAGAAGATGTCAGTTCAGACGGTGGATAATGGCCAACGCGCCCTGCGCGAGCACTTTGCTCGCTTGCAGCGTGAGGCCATCGTAGAGCCGGTGCTTCTAAGGCGCCATCCCAACAGTCAGTCCGAGCCCGTCGGGGTCTATCGCTCCCGGGCTTTGCCGATAGGCCAATCCAAAGTGTCTATCGTGATCCCATGCAAATTGGGAACCATGCGCATGATTCGGGGAGATAATATTGAACTACTAGCTCACTGTATGAAACGTATTAGTGAGATTTTCTCTTCCGCTAAGCCGTATCTCGCGAACATTACGGTGGAAATTGTGGTGGTCGTCAATCATGAGGACAAACTGGAAAACGCCAATCACATGATCGCTCATTATGGGCTGACGGGATTTTCTGTTCGCGATGAAGAAGGATTTGATTTCGCCCGCAAATGCAACCTGGGCGCGCGCCAGGCTAATGGCGATATTCTTGTTTTCCTAAATGACGATACCTTTTTCCAGACAGAGGATTGGTCTGCACAGGTAGTTTCGCTATTACAGGAAGAAGACGTTGCCTGCGTTGGGGGCATGTTGCTCAATGC
>PBSU01000058.1 GCA_002726415.1 Acidiferrobacteraceae bacterium
AAGGCAGCAGCGGAAAAGAAACGCAAAGCCGCTGAGAAGAAGAAAAAGGCAGCAGCGGAAAAGAAACGCAAAGCCGCTGAGAAGAAGAAAAAGGCAGCAGCGGAAAAGAAACGCAAGGCTGCTGAGAAGAAGAAAAAAGCAGCAGAAAAAAAGGCCCAGGAAGCAGCTGCCGCGCAGGCGCAGCGCGAGCAGGATGAATATGAGGCTGTTTCTGCCTTTGGCGCATTGGCCTGGGCGATTCAGGAGCAGGTCAGCCGTAACTGGAGTGAGTCGGGAGATTTTACCGGCATGAGTGCCTCGTTTCTTGTTAAGGTAGACCGCCAAGGGCGCGTCACTGAGGTGACCATGACCCACAGTAGCGGCGATGCCCGCCTGGATGAATCGGCAGAAAACGCGATATACAAGGCGTCGCCACTGCCTTTTCCGTCTGAGGCGCGCTATTACGAGTACCTGAAAGAATTCAACTTTGTTTTTAAACCTTCACCTTAGGACAATAACGACGATGAGACGGCTTGCTGCGGGACTGTTGCTGGCGTTAACGAGCGGGTGCGCCCTGGTGCTGCCGGGGCTTGCTTCGGCTGCACTTACCATAGAGATCACCCAGGGTGAGAATTCCGGTACCCCTGTTGCTGCGGTTCCGTTCCGGTGGGTTGGCAGTGGTGATCCCCCCGAGGATATGCGTGCCATCATTGCCGCCGACCTGCACCGTTCGGGCCGGTTCAACCTTTTGCCCCCGACCGACTTTCTCAGCAAACCCAGTGAGATCGCCGAGGTACGTTACAAGGACTGGCGCCTGATCAAGGCTGAGTCCCTGGTTATTGGTCGAGTGACACAAAAGGGCCCGGATGAATACGAGGTCAGTTTCCAGCTGTTAGATGTTTACCGTGAGAGAGTCAAGGTCGGGTTGCGGTTTACTACTAACGCTGCTCAACTACGCCAGGTCGCACACCAGATCAGTGATCGTATCTTTTATGAGATAACGGGCATTCCGGGTGCCTTCGATACCCGCATCGCCTATGTGACCATGAATCAGCTGGACAACGCCGACCGGGTGTATCGACTGATGGTGGCAGACTCCGATGGCCATAACCCACGACAGATCCTGGAGACGGTAAATCTCCCGGTGTTATCACCGGCCTGGTCGCCTAATGGCGAGTGGCTGGCCTATGTATCGTTTTCCGATGCCCGTTCCGGTGCCAATGTCTGGTTGCAGGACATCAGTTCAGGTAATCGCCGGGAGGTTGCCCAGATCGAGGGTACGGCCAGCGCTCCGGCCTGGTCTCCAGATGGCAAGTGGTTGGCCCTGACCGTGTCTGCCAAAGGCAATACCGATATCTATGTGCTGGAGGTGGCATCGGGTGAAACCCGACGGTTGACCCGTCACCCCGCGATCGATACCGAGCCCGCCTGGGCTCCAAATGGCCGCCATCTGGTATTTACCTCTGATCGTAGCGGTCGACCACAGATTTATCGCATTGGTCGCAACGGGGGCGAGGCAAAACGGTTGACACGGAACGGGAAGGAAAATGCCCGAGCGTCTTTTGACCCTACCGGTAAACGGCTGGTAATGGTAACTAATCGGGGGTCAGGCGCGGGATATCAGATTGGTGTATTCTATCCGGCAAGCGGAAGGACAGATTTGCTGACCGATGGTACGCTCGATGAATCGCCGACTTTTTCGCCCAACGGTGCGATGATTCTTTACGCGACGCGATTAGGAGGAGCCGGAGTGCTTGCGGCAGTGTCATCGGACGGACGGGTACGGCAGGTGCTGAAAATGCACGATGGCGAGGTCCGAGAGCCGGCATGGGCGGCGAGTCGGTAGAGACAATTGTAGATATTGAATACGGGAGATTAACGATGCGTAGATTCTGGACAGTTTTCCTGGTGCTCTTATTAGGTGCGGCACTGACGGGTTGCGCTGCAACCAAGAAGAAGGGCGGGGCGGTGGATGTGGAAGACGCAACGATTGCCCTGAGTACTGATGAAACGGACGCCACGGCTTCAGGGATCGGTTCAGAAGATACAACGGCAGGCGAAATTATCACGGTTGACCAGGATTCGGCAGATATGGATGATCCATTGGGGCAGCGGGTCGTTTATTTTGACTTCGATAGTTCCAACCTGACGCTGGAGGCACAGCGGGTGATCGAGGCGCATGCGCAGTATCTGTCCGGCAACCCAGGTATGGCAGTGGTGCTGGAAGGGCACGCCGATGAGCGGGGTACGCGCGAGTACAACCTTGCCCTGGGCGAGCGCCGCGCCAATGCAGTCAGTGAGATTTTCCAGGCGATGGGTGTGGCACCCGACGCGATCCGTACCATCTCCTATGGCGAAGAACGGCCAGTATCGATGGGGCAGGATGAGAGCGCCTGGTCCCTGAACCGCCGCGTCGAGATCCTTTACTGACCGACGATCCTCGTCAATGTGGCTGTAGCGGTCTTGTGACGGCAACAGCACAAAGGTCTTCGAAAAGCCGGGCCAGGCCCATGCACCGCGCCATGGTTTGGCTCGTAATGGTCGCTATGGGGTATGTCCCGTTGCCCGTTGCGGCAGGCATTAAGATTCCTCCGTTGACTCAAGTCTCAAACCCGACATCAGCGACAGGTTGGGTCGAGTGCGCGATCTGCTCCATCTGGGCCTTGCAGCTACCCGGCGTGACGGAGCATGCGTTTTCAGTTTTGCGCTTTAAAATCAGTGATTTACAATACCAAAATCGAGGCGAGTCGGGTGAAATTGAGAAAATCAATCAGCGTCTGCGTGACCTTGAGTCTATTGGCACAATGTGGGCACAACTGCAACAGCCCACCTCTGACACTGACGCCCAGGTCGATCCTGCTTTGATCGGTGTGGCCCGCAACCCAAAAGATCCGGTTGGATCGGTGGTCGTGGGTGATGGCGATGGCACTACCGAGACGGTCACAACCCTCTCCGTTAAACCAGGCGCATGGGTACAGGGCGCGACAACGAGCCTGAGTGAAGAGGACGCTTACGATACGGCATTTGATCTTCTAAAGCAGGACCGTTACCTGGATTCTACCCATGCCTTTGTTATCTTTCTGCGGAGTTATCCTCGCAGTGTGTGGGCTGATGATGCCTGGTACTGGCTTGGTGAATCACGCTTCCGCGTGCGGGCATTTGACGATGCGATGACGGCGATGACAACAGTACTTGAATATTTTCCCCAGAGTTCCTGGATACCTTCTGCTCGACTCAGAGTGGGTTATATCCACTACGAACTGGGCGACAATGCCAAGGCGCGGCAGGCTCTAGATGGGTTAGTGCACGATTTCCCAGGGCACCCGGTTTCTGAGTTGGCCCGGGACCACCTGGGAAAGATGGATCGTGAGGGGAGCTGAAGAGGCCTCTTTTTTGAAGCGCCTAAGACCGGTGACGGCTTAGTCGTTTGAGCGCTTGCGCAAGATCACCAGATTTCAGCCCGTCGGCCGTATCAGACAGTAGACTGGCACTTTGTGGATCGAGGCTGCGTGTTTGGTGCTTTGGACCCGCGCCAGGCGGTTTCATGGGTGCAGGGCGAGGTCGGACTTTTACCTTTAGCGTGGTTGTCGGGCAGCTTGTGCGTGCAAGCGCCGCTATGATTTCCTGCTGGCGATGGGTTACCGCGTGTCCCCACACCGGGCTATCTGCGATGATCAGCCAGTACTGTTCGTTCGGCTGGACCACAGTATGATCGGCGATTTCGTCCCCGGCTGCTGCCCGCCAGGCCTGTTGTTCGGCTCGGGCGTTCTGGTGCCGTGGTTCGTCCCGTAGCCCGGGTAGCCTGTCAATCAGCTGGTCGAGTCGGGTGAAAGCATCTTGGGCCATGATAAAATTCGGTCTTCGAGGGCATCCGTGATTTTGCCTCTCCAGCACAGTGTAGCCGCGCCTTGCGCCCGGTAACAGGGGCGCGCAGTCATAAAAGCGGCGCAGTAACTTCCATTTCAACTCATTTCCGGCAGATCAATCTGATGTTCAGTAAGGTAGCGACCAAGGTTTTTGGTAGTCGTAATCAGCGTCTTTTGCGCAAGATGGGCAAGTTGGTTGAACAGATTAATCTGCTTGAACCTGAGTTCCAGGCCCTTTCTGACGAAGCACTGATCGGCAAGACAGACGAGTTTCGCCAGCGAGCGACCAAGGGCGAGAGTGCCCAGTCCTTGCTGGCCGAAGCCTTCGCAGTAGTTCGGGAGGCGTCTCAGCGCACCCTGAAGATGCGTCATTTTGATGTGCAATTGATTGGCGGGATGGTCCTGAACGACGGCAAGATTGCAGAAATGCGTACTGGGGAAGGCAAGACTCTGGTGGCCACGTTGCCGGCTTATCTCAATGCCGTTTGCGGCAATACTGTGCATGTCGTCACTGTGAACGATTATCTGGCTCAGCGTGATGCCGACTGGATGGGGCAGATTTACCGTTTTCTAGGCCTGACGGTCGGTGTGGTGATCTCGGGCCAGGATGGTGCCGCTAAACGCGCGGCTTATGCTTGCGATATTGTCTATGGCACCAACAACGAGTACGGTTTTGACTATCTGCGCGACAACATGGCATTCAGCGCCGAAGATCGGGTGCAGCGGTCGCTTGATTTCGCGATCGTCGATGAGGTGGATTCGATCCTCATTGACGAGGCTCGCACACCCCTGATTATTTCGGGCCCGGCTGAGGGCAGCAGTGATCTGTATGCCCAGATCAACAGGATCATTCCATCTCTAGAGCGCCAGGCACCTGTAGAAGATGAAGAAGAGGAAGGCCCTGGGGATTTCAGCGTCGATGAAAAAAGCCGACAGGTATCTCTGACTGAAGCAGGTCATGAGAATTCTGAGAGATTGCTCTTTGAGGCGGGCCTGCTTGACGAGGATTCCAGCCTCTATGATGTCGGTAATATCAGCCTGCTGCATCACCTGTACGCCGCACTGCGTGCGCATACGCTGTTTCAGCGTGACGTGGACTATATCGTCAGTGACGGCCAGATCGTGATCATTGATGAGTTCTCTGGCCGCATGATGCCCGGACGGCGCTGGTCAGAAGGGTTGCACCAGGCGGTCGAAGCCAAAGAAGGGGTAGCAATCCAGCAGGAGAACCAGACGCTGGCGTCGATCACTTTCCAGAACCTGTTCCGGTTATACGGCACCCTGTCCGGTATGACCGGTACGGCAGATACCGAGGCCGTGGAGTTCCAGCAGATCTACGGCCTGGAAGTGGTTGTGATTCCTACTAATCAGCCCATGGTCCGTGAAGATCTTTCGGATTTAGTCTATCGCACACAACAAGAGAAGTACGTTGCGATTATTGAAGATATCAAGGCGTGCCAGTCCCGCAACCAACCGGTCTTGGTGGGCACAGCATCGATCGAGACTTCCGAGTATCTCGCTGGCTTGCTGGGTAAGGAAAACATTAGCCATGAGGTACTTAATGCCAAACAGCATGAGCGCGAGGCGCACATCATTGCTCAGGCAGGCAGGCCTGGGGCAGTCACGATTGCCACCAACATGGCCGGTCGCGGTACCGACATCGTATTGGGTGGCAATGTGGTAATGGAGTTGGCTGCGTTGGGAGATGAGGATTCGGGCCAGGTCGATAGCATTGAGCGCGATTGGCAGAGCAGGCATGAGCAGGTGGTAGCTGCTGGTGGGTTGTATGTGTTGGGAACGGAGCGGAATGAGTCACGGCGGGTGGATAATCAGTTGCGCGGGCGCTGTGGCCGCCAAGGCGACCCGGGGGCCAGTCGTTTTTATCTTTCGCTCGAGGATAACCTGTTGCGCATTTTTGGATCGGATCGGGTCTCAGGATTAATGGAAAAGCTCGGTATGGAGGAAGGTGAAGCCATCGAGCATTCCTGGGTTACACGTGCGATTGAGAATTCTCAAAAGAAGGTAGAAGGACGCAACTTTGATATCCGCAAGCAGTTGCTCGAATACGACGATGTGGCCAACGAGCAACGCAAGGTTATTTATGAGCAACGCAATACACTCATGGCGGTGGACGACATATCAGATACCGTGACCACCGCCCGGGATGAAGTGATCGAGGAAATTACCGACCGGTACATTCCTCCGCAAAGCCTTGAGGAACTGTGGGATGTACCGGGTCTGGAGAAAGAACTTGAATCCCAATTTGGGTTGACATTGCCAGTGAGTCACTGGCTCAAAGTAGACGATAGCCTCCATGAAGAGACTCTGCGCGAGCGCATCACCACGGATGTGGCTAATGCCTATGAGAGCAAGGTGCACTCAATTGGTGAGCCGGTCATGCGGCATCTGGAAAAAGCCGTGATGCTCAAGACTCTGGATGAACAATGGAAGGATCATCTGGCACAAATGGATCACCTGCGTCAGGGTATTGGCCTGCGGGGTTATGCGCAGAAAAATCCGAAACAGGAATACAAGCGAGAGGCATTCGAGATGTTCTCCGCTATGCTCGATCACGCCAAGCATGAGGTCGTGGGAATCCTGGCCAAGGTGCAGGTTCAAACGGAAGATCAGATAACTGATCTGGAGAACCAGCAACGTCAGCAGGGCCAGGAAGGCCGACAGTTTCTGCACCCGGACTCGCAGGAGCCGGCGTCACCCCAATTACCTGCTGCCGGGCAGGGAGTGGATACCCGGTCAGCAGATGACCAGGGGGGTCGTACCACACAGCCCTTTGTGCGTGAAACGCCCAAGGTGGGCCGCAATGATCCCTGTCCGTGCGGCTCGGGAAAGAAATACAAACAATGTCACGGCAAGTTGTAACCGTGCGTTACTGACCTCGAACATGTCTGCCCTTAAGCGCTCTCCGCTGGCGCCAGAGCGATTCCCACGCTTGCCCAAGGTCCCGGGTGTATTACTGCAGACCGCGCGCGCTCGAATCAAGTATGCAGGCCGCGACGATTTATTACTCGCTGAACTCGCTCGTGGCACCACCGTAGCGGGCGTGTTTACCCAGTCAGCAACTGCCTCGGCGCCGGTTCAGTGGAGTCGCAAGATTGCCGATGCCGGTCGTGCCCGGGCGATACTGATCAATAGTGGTAATGCCAACACGTTTACCGGCGTCCAGGGTATCGCAGATGTCAGGACAACGGCCGCGATGGCAGCCCAGGCTGTGGGTTGTCGATCCCATGAGGTGCTGATTGCCTCTACCGGTGTCATCGGCGAGCCGCTCCCCGTGGCGCGTTTTGAACCAGCCCTGGCCCGTATGCGCCGGAGCAGCCACCAAGCCTCGTGGTTGCAGGCCGCCCGTGCTATCGGTACGACGGATACCTACCCAAAGGGCTCTACTCGTCAAGCCCGAATTGGCAACAGGGTTGTCACACTCTGTGGTATTGCCAAGGGCTCAGGGATGATTGCACCGGACATGGCTACCATGCTGGCTTTCGTGTTTACCGATGCCCGCCTGCCAGCACCACTGTTGCGAGCGTTATTGCACAGTGGGGTAGCCCGCTCTTTTAACTGCATCACGGTGGACAGCGATACCTCGACCAGCGATACGGTTTTGCTTGCAGCGACTGCCCAGGCGGGTAACCGTGTGCCCCGATCTGCCAGTGCGGCTGAGCTCAAGGATTTTCGCCGGGCCCTCAACGAGTTGCTGACCGATCTGGCGATTCAGGTGGTGCGAGATGGTGAGGGTGCCAGCAAGTTTATTACGGTGGATGTTACCGGTGCTGGCTCACCAGGCAGTGCCCGCAAGGCCGCGCTGGCGATCGCTAACTCCCCCCTGGTTAAGACTGCAATTGCTGGAGAAGATGCCAACTGGGGAAGGGTGGTGATGGCTGTGGGTAAATCTGGAGTAAGGCTCGATCAGCGTTGCCTGTCAGTCGCTATTGGCGGGGTGTTGATTGCCCGTGAAGGCGAGCGTGTTACCGGCTATGACGAGACAAAGGTCTCAGCGCATCTCAGTGGAGAGCAGATCTGTATTGCGGTGAATCTGGGTATAGGGCGGGCCCGATCACGGGTCTGGACTTGCGACCTGACTCACGACTACATCCGCATCAATGCCGACTACCGGACCTGAGTCGCGGGCGATCGTCGCGGTTGGTATTGCCACCGATTCGGCAGGACGATTGCTTGTAGGCCAGCGCCCACCCGGAAAGGATTATGCGGGCCAGTGGGAATTCCCCGGCGGCAAACTTGAGCCAGGGGAGACGGTCTATCAGGCGCTGGTCCGTGAGTTTGGTGAGGAGCTTAATTTGACTGTTTTGGCCGCGCATCCGCTTTTTTCCTCTCGCCAGGCCTACCCGGATCGTAGCGTTGAGTTACACCTGTGGCACGTCACGCGTTATCACGGCGAGATGAGAGGGCTTGAAGGTCAAGTGTTGAGGTGGGTGAGCGTCGGTGATCTGGATTCACTGGATTTTCTTGAAGGCAACCGTTCTCTGCTTAAGCGGGTCTGCGCGCTGACAATTTCCGATTGTCAATGAGATAACAATGGCGCGAAAAGACCACATTGATCTTATCGGGACAGCCTCTCTGGTGGGCTTTTCCCTGATGTTGGGCTTTAATCAGGTCGTTATCAAGGTTGTCAACGATGGGCTTCAGCCGCTTTTTTTTGCGGGTGTGCGATCGATTGGCGCGGCACTTTGTGTTTGGCTTTGGTTTCGGTTGCGCGGCCAGAGACTGTTACTTGACAAGGGCACCGCCAAGGCGGGCATTTTGGTTGGCACATTGTTCTCAGCTGAATTTATTTTCCTTTTCTTAGCGCTGGATCTGACAACTGTTATTCGCACATCGGTACTTTTCTACTCTATGCCTATCTGGCTGGCATTGGCGGCACATTTCTTGTTACCCGGAGAGCGGATTACTGCAGTAAAGATGTTAGGTTTTTTACTCGCATTCATGGGGGTAGTTTGGGCCATTATTGACCGCGGAGATACCGCAGGCCAGGCCAGCCTTGCTGGTGATTTGTGTGCTTTATTCGGTGCGTTGTGTTGGGCAGGCATCGCTCTGAGCGTGCGCAGGACTGCGATATCCCGCGTTAGACCAGAAATACAACTCTTCTGGCAGCTCGTGGTTTCTATCCCGCTACTGTCGTTAGCAGCACTCGTGTTCGGCCCTCCTTTTGTGCGGGAATTTGAGCTGGTTCATTTCTGGGGTCTCGTTCTTCAGATTGGAATTGCCTCAGCGGGGTTCGGCTTCTGGTTCTGGCTGCTGGCAATCTACCCTTCCAGCGGCGTCGCGTCTTTTAGTTTTCTTTCGCCTTTGTTCGGGATCATTTTCGGCTGGTGGTTACTGGGGGAAGCCATCGCTCCAAGCCTGGCGGGAGCCGCTCTTCTCGTCATGTTGGGGCTTGTCCTGATTAACTGGCCACGGCAGGTCGGGGGCTCCACTATATCTACTAAGCCGGGCTGACCACGAGGTTGCCAGGCTGAGCTATCTCTTCTCGTTTTTCGAGGGTTTCTCAGGAGAGCCACTATGCCGGCCAGCCTGGCGTATCACAGCTTTCGAAGCAGCCACAGGTCGATTATGGGATACAGGTATAGCCGGGTTACTTCCACGCGAAACGTGGTTGCTCCAGGTCGTGCACGCGTGTCCTGCGGTCCAGCAGGGCGACCTCGCGGAACTGGAACAAGATGGCCGCAGTAGGCGCATAAATGCGATGTCCGACCGTCGGCAGCATGATCGAGAATCCGTCAGTATCCGAATCACTTCTCTCTTTCTCCCCAGGTTGAGTGGCCGCGCTTGCCAGTTCTTCCAAAGTGATATGAAATATTTTTTCAACTTCCGCCTCATCAACCGTAAGTGTGGGGGCAACATCAGTGCAGGCTACGACGGGGGTAATACAAAAGCCCGAGCGGGTAATAAAATCGTCGAGCAGTCCGACAACGTGATGATCGTGCAAGGCTAGGCCGATTTCCTCATGGCATTCACGCAACGCGGTAGTAATGGTCGACTCACCCTCATCTGCCCGGCCACCGGGCAAGGCGTATTGGCCCGCATGCCGGCGAAGGTGCGCTGCCCGCCGGGTCAGAAGTACTGAGGCCTCACGATTATCGGGTGTGGGTGATACCAGTAAGGTGACGGCAGCACGAGGCAGAGCCGTATCAGTGTGAACGATTCTGTCCAACCGTGTCAGGCATTGAGTGATGCGATCTTTCAGTGCAGCAGAATATTGCATTTTGACTGTTGGATGACGTGGGCTCGTCAATCTTTGTTGTTGACCGGGGTCGTTGCTGAGGCCAGTTGCAGAAGATGCTGATGCAGGGCATCGACCATGGCATGTAAAGAGGGGAGAGTGCCATCATTATTGATGATCTCATCGGCTGCCTGGTGCCGCTCGGCACTAGTGGCCTGGGACCGGTCAATGGCCATAAATTCTTCTTCTGATAAGCCACTGCGCTGAGCAACCCGTTCTGCTCGAAGCGCCTGGGGCGCTTCGATAACCACAACCCGGTCAAAAGCGTCAGCCTGCCCGGTTTCGATCAGCAACGGGATTGAAAAAATGATGTATGGCGCATCGATTGCGTCGGCAGCGCTGTTCATTCTTTCTTGCACCCGCGGATGCACAATAGCCTCGAGTTCAGCCCGTTTTGTTTCGTCAGTGAATACGATGCTGCGCATTGCGGTCCGATCGAGATCGCCTTGGGGCGTTCGCACACTGGGGCCAAAGGCTTCAGCGATCTGATCGACCGCAGGCTCCCCCCGAGAGGTCACTTGGTGAGAGAAATCATCGGCATCCAGAATTGGAACACCCAGGCGAGACAGGTACTCAGTCACTGCGGTTTTGCCGCTGCCGATTCCGCCTGTGAGTGCAACCTTTAACATACGCCTATGCTAAAGCCCCGAAACCTGCAGATAAAAGTCGTTCCATTGCGCACCCCACAGCAGTGTCAGCCAACCGCCACCGGCCAGGTAGGGTCCAAAGGGAAGAGGCTGGTCACGGTGATGCCGCCGCAGAACTAGCAATGTGACACCGATAATCGCACCTGTGCCTGCGCTTAACAAAATGACCAGAGGCAGCATCTGCCAGCCGAGCCAGGCACCCAGGGCCGCCAGCAGTTTGAAGTCTCCATAACCAAATCCTTCACGCCCGGTCAGTGCCCGGTACCCATGGTATACCGCCCAGAGCACCCCATAGCCTGATACGGCACCGATGGTGGCAGAGAGTGGATCGGTAAAGCCCCCAAAAGTATTGATCAGCAGGCCCCCGGCCAGCAACGGCAGGGTAAGTCGGTCTGGCAGAAGAAAGTGCTCAAGGTCGATAAAGGCTAATGCGATGAGAGTCCAGGTCAGGGCAAGTGCGGCAAGCGTTGGCCACTGGTATCCCATTTTAATAACTACTACCAGCGACAACAGCGCGGTGAGCAACTCGACCAGGGGGTAACGGGCTGAAATCGACACTCCGCAGGAGCGGCAATGACTGCGCAGTATCAGGTAACTGATCAGGGGCAGGTTGTCCCGCCAGCTAAGGGCGTGTTTACAGGCCGGGCAATGTGACGGTGGCCAGGCAAGCCCCGGAGGTGCCGGTAGCCCATGCTTGTGCTTTTCCCACTGCCATTGCACTTGCCTGGGTAGGCGCACGATCACTACGTTGAGAAAACTGCCTACCATGAGCGAGAGCATCACAGTGGCGAGCCACAAAAAAGGGCCCTCATCCGGTATCAAGTCTGGCGCCCTGTTTCTGGGTAATCGGCAAAAGTGCAGGTGGGTTTCAGATTACTGATCCCATTTTAAAGATAGGCAGATACATCGCGATTACCAATGTACCGACAATAGCTCCAAGCACGGAGATCATAATTGGCTCGATGAGTTTACTCATGTTGTCGACTGATTCGCGCACTTCGCGCTCATAGTAGTCTGCCGCTTTGTTGAGCATATTTTCCAGTTCTCCAGATTCCTCACCGGTTAAGGTCATCTGCAGGATCATAGCTGGAAAGAGGCCGGTCTGAGCCATGGTGACGGAAAGCGCCTGGCCGGTACTGACCGCTTCTCGGATCGACAGGCAGGCATCATGATATACCCGGTTGCCGGTTGCACCGGCAACCGACCGCAACCCGTCGACCAGAGGCACACCCGAACCGAACATGGTTGCCAGGGTTCGTGCGTAGCGCGAGATCGCCGCTTTGCGAAGAATGACGCCGAAAACGGGTAGTCGAAGCGATAAACGATCGATCCCATGGCGCATGCGGGCTGAACGGCGATAGGTCAGGGTGAGGAGCATAATCGCACCGATGACGAAAGCGAAAACCTGCAGCCAGTGGTCACGAAAACTTCGGGACAGGTCGATGACTGCGGAAGTCAGTGCGGGCAGACTGGCACCGAACCCGGAGAATAGATCTTCAAATTGGGGGATCACGAAGACCAGGAGCAGCATTGTGACCACAAAGCCCACCACCAGCACAGCCGCGGGGTACCACATCGCACCCTTGACTTTGGATTTGATCTCCTCAAGGTTCTCCATATAGGTAGCCACTTTGTCCATCAGGTCATCAAGATTGCCTGAGCGCTCACCCACCGCTACAAGACTGGTATAGAGGGGGTCGAACTGACGCGGAAACTTGGTCAGTGCCTCACTCAGGGCGGTACCGCTTTCCACGTCTGCACGTACGGCGCCAAAGATTTCCCGGATTCGCGGGTGATCTGTACCCGCGGCAATTGCTTTGTAAGACTGGGCGATCGGGATGCCAGCGCCAAGCATGGTGGCCACTTGGCGGCTGGCGATAGAGATATCCTTGGGTTTGATTTTCTTGCCGAACAGAGGCTTGGGTTTTTTGCGAATTGTTCTGGCGTTGATGCCTTCGCGACGCAGCTTGCTCCGCACAAAGGCTGGGCCCTGTGCCTCCATTTCGCCAGAGACTTTCTGACCCTGTCGATTTTTGCCGGACCAGTTATATACCGTCTGCGGTTTTTGAGTGGTCGTGGCCAATTGTTCAGCTACTGGTGACCCGTAGCACCTCATCCAGGCTGGTTAATCCTGAACGCACTTTAATCAGTCCTGCCTGGCGCAGGGTCATCACGCCCTCGGTTTCAGCTTGCTGTTCAATCTCATCCTGTCCTGCATTGCGAATAATCAGGCCGGTGACCGCCTCACTCACCGGCATCACCTGAAAGATACCCGTGCGGCCTTTGTAGCCGCCGGTGCATTCATCGCATCCACCTGGCCCGAACAACTTCAGTTTTTCCATATCCTCCGACCGGGGGAAGCCAGCCCGGATCAAGACCTCCTCGGGGTGCTCGACCGGTTTGCGGCAGGTGCCACAGAGGCGCCGGATCAGCCTTTGTGCCATGATCAGGTGAACTGAGGCTGCCACGTTAAATGGTTCGACTCCCATATTGAGCAGCCGGATAATCGTCGCCGGGGCGTCATTGGTATGCAGGGTGGATAGGACCAGGTGCCCAGTCTGGGAGGCCTTGATTGCGATATCGGCGGTTTCCAGATCACGAATCTCGCCGACCATAATAATGTCCGGGTCCTGTCGAAGAAAAGCGCGCAGCGCGGTGGAAAAGTTCAGATGGGCTTTTTCGTTGATGTTGACCTGGTTGATTCCGGGCAGGTTGATTTCGATCGGATCTTCGACACTACTGATATTGACCGCGGGGGAGTTCAGAGTGGACAGAGCCGAGTACAGTGATACCGTCTTTCCGCTGCCGGTAGGCCCGGTCACCAGGATCATGCCGTGGGGTTTACCAATGGCTTTTTCGTAAAGCTGGAACTGCGCGGGTTCCAGGCCCAGCGTTTCCAGACCCAGCGCAGCACCGCTGTTATCGAGCACCCGGATAACCACTTTTTCGCCAAACTGGGTAGGCAATGTGCTCACCCGGAAGTCGATCTCGTGATCCTTGGCCAGCCGCAGTTTCATGCGACCGTCCTGAGGTATCCGCCGCTCGGCGATATCCAGGCGTGACAGTATTTTGATGCGTGCTACGATCCTTGTGCTGAGAGATAACGGTGGGGTGGCGATCTCGTGCAGTACGCCATCGAGGCGGTAGCGGATGCGTAGCTTTTCTTCGTAGGGTTCGATGTGAATATCGGAGGCGTGCTGGCGGATTGCATCCATGAAGATTTTTTTGACAAAACGCACCACCGGGGTGTCGACCTCGGCATTCTGGGTTTGCGCCTCTGCAGGGCCTTCCTCCCCCATGTGGGCAAGACTGTCATCCTCCGTCAGATCAGCCAGTTCTGAACTGATGCCACTGACAATATCGTGAATTACCCGGTCCAGCAGGTCGGCATCAACCAGGATAGCCTCAACACCGAAACCGGTCTGGAAGGTAAAAGCATCCAGGCCGGTGACGTCGGAGGGATCTGGTACTGCCAGAAAGACTTTGGAGCCGCGCTGAAAGAGCGGCAGTACGCCGTGAGTTTCCAGAAATCGGCTGTCGACCATCTCCAGGGGCCGCTGGGCAAGGTCAAAAGCGGTCAGATCCAGCAGTGGCATTCCCGAGTCTTCAGAAGCGCAGTGCAACAGTCGTGCGCGGTCTATCTCGCTTTGGTCCAGAGTCTCACGCAAGAAGGAGCAGTGGTGTTTTTGTGCGGCCTCAAGGAGTTCACTTGCCCGCTCTCGGGTCAGGAGTTGTTGTTCCACCACCCGTCGTGAAAGCCCGGTTAGTGAACTACCTCGAACCGAAATAGAGAAGGAGGATTGAGCGTTTTCCATAACAGGAGTTGAGCGCGGGTAAGCAGCGAGTTTGAGTCAGATAAAGGGCTTGGGGGCCATCAATCCAACAGTTTTCGTACCAAGAAATTGAGGAAACTGTAACAGATTATCCTATGCCTGGTGCAGGCCGAATCTGGTTATCAGGGGCAAAAGAGCTCGCAATTGTGACCGCCATCACACCAGTGGTATGCTTAGGGTGGGTACGATGACATTAATCTTACATGTGGCTCACAGGAGTAATCGCTTCGCAGAGCCGATAATCGATGAGTTGACAAGGGGGTCAAATGAAACGCAGAGGTGATTCGA
>PBSU01000059.1 GCA_002726415.1 Acidiferrobacteraceae bacterium
GCCGTGTGGCTGAAAGCCTGTGCTGCCAGGCGTTCGCGAGTCGTGTGGGAGACACCGCCGTTATCTTCGATCTCCTTTGCCACAGCAGCATATTCCCGACTGTCTGAGACGACCGTCACGGCGGCCTGATTCTTGGCCGCAGCGCGCAATAAGGTAGGCCCTCCAATATCGATATTCTCAATGGCCTCGGCGCGCGTGCAATCTGGTCGGGCGATGGTTTGGGCAAAGGGATAGAGATTTACTGCGACCAGATCAATCGGAGCAATATTATGTGCTGTCATCTGCGCATCATCGGTGCCGCGACGGCCCAGCAGGCCGCCATGAATTCGGGGGTGTAGGGTTTTCAGTCGCCCATCCATCATCTCCGGAAATCCGGTGTAGTCGGATACCTCTACCACGTTCAGCCCATTGTCTCGAAGCAGTTGCGCAGTGCCCCCGGTTGAGAGAATTTCGACGCCTAGCGCTGCCAGTCGACTGGCAAAGGCAACGGCGCCGGTTTTGTCAGATACACTGATTAGTGCCCGTCGTACGGGCATACAGTTATTCTCATTCATGTCAGCACTCACCATCACAGTTAAAAAATTGTTTACATTCGCCCGCGTCTTTTCGTCCGCTGCGCCTACCCACCGTGCTGATTCAGTTCAGTCCATACAGGGCAAGTTTTTTTCGCAGGGTGTTGCGGTTGATCCCCAGCATGCGCGCCGCCCGGGATTGGTTGCCCCTAGCTTGTTGCATCACCGTTTCCAGCAGAGGTTTTTCTACCTCGGAGATAACCAGCGTGTACAGGTGCTGCGTTTCAGTTCCGTCAAGATCGGCAAAATAGGTCGCCAGTGATTGGCGAACGCATTCACCCAGGGGCGGTGTTTTGCCGGAGCTCATATCACGCGCCCTCTTGCGCAAGTGGGTGAAAAAAGGCCTCAACTATTTTCTGCTGGGCACGCGGTGTCGTGGCGTCGTTGAACTGTCGACGAAAACGAGTGTGGGTCCCGAGGCGTTCAGCATACCATTGGGCATGCTTGCGGGCGATGCGCAGACCCTGTTCGCAGCCATAAAAAGAGTACAGCGCTTCCAGGTGCGTCAGTACGGTATCGCGTTTTTCTGCCAGGGGGGGATCACCTGGATCCTGCCCCCGATTGAGAACGGTGCTGATACGTTGTAGCAGCCAGGGTTGTCCCTGGGTTGCCCGGCCAATCATCACAGCATCTGTTCCAGTCAGTTGCAATACGCGTTGGGCGCATTGGGGGGAGTCGATATCGCCGTTGGCAATCACGGGTATCGATACGGCTGCTTTGACCCAGCTAATGGTTTCATAGTCGACGGGCCCGTGATACATGCATTGGCGAGTGCGGCCATGTACGGTGAGAGCCTGGATTCCTGCCTGCTCGGCGATTCGAGCGATCACCGGCGCATTGCGGGTTCTGCTGTCCCAGCCCGTGCGCATTTTCAGCGTGACTGGCACCTCAACTGCCCCCACCACGGCTTCGAGAATGCGGGCGACCAGAGTTTCATCCCGCATCAGTGCTGAGCCGACCAGCCGCTTGCAGACCTTCTTGGCGGGACATCCCAGGTTGATATCGATCATCTGGGCGCCCCGGGATACATTTTCCCGTGCGGCACATGCCATCTGCACCGGATCAGCGCCGAGTAACTGTACGCTGACAGGCCCGGTTTCACCGCTGTGGTTGGTGCGCTGGCGGGATTTTATTGTCTGGTGCAGCGCTGGAGCGGCGCTCACCATTTCAGTGACCGCCAGGGCGGCACCGTAGCGCCGTGCCAGCGTTCGGTAGGGTTGGTCGCTGACCCCGGCCATGGGGGCGGCGATCACTCGCCCCGCCAGAGCCACCTTACCGATAGCGAGGCCCGTCATGGCTGCAAGGTCATCATGTTCTTTGCAGTGTCACGATCGCACTACCCGCGCGGAAAAAGCGCTGGCTAGCGGATCGGGTTGCGACAGGACCAAGGTAACGACAGTGGCCCGGCCACCGCCAATCCCTGAAGTTTCATCAGCAACGCCGAATTCATGTGGCAGATAGGTTCTTCGGCCCAGTACCCGCCCGTGCGGGTCACTCAGAGTCAGTTCGAGTGCCGGGTAGTCCTGCTCGCTGCGGCCGCGGTTCAGCAGGTGAACTCGTACGATCAGGGCCTCGGGTAATTGTCGATGTAGGTTTACACTGCTGCGTGTCACCATCACAGTGGGCCCGGCCAGAACCTCGGGTAGCTCACAGCCGGTATGGCGGCACAATACCTCAAGCACGGGTCGGGTAGAACTGACGCTGGCAAGTTCATGGAGCAGGCTGAAGCGAATCTGAACAGCCAGCGCCAGACAGGCCATCAATATGCCCACGACAGGCCAAGCCCATCTAGGTGTTCCGGTGACATGCCTGGCCGGGTGTCTAGGGAGGTCCGACGCGCTGAGGTCTGGCATGTCGCCGCTGTTGAGCCGGGGTTCGCTGCGCCCGAGCGGGCCTGGCGTAAGATTTTCCCAGTCCGGAATCGGTGCGCGGGAATCCGGTGAGGGCGGTGTCTGATCTTCTTTGCCCGGGTCGTGCGTGAGGGGAGGTGTGCGGTTCGGGGGTTGCGGGTGAGTCCGGGTCGGCAGCGCGGATCTTGTGTCCCGGGTTTCGGGTCTGGCCAGGTGGGTTGGATTTTGAATCTGGTCAATAAGGTTCCAAGCCGCGTTGAAGATCTTGCCACAATCACCACAAGATAGCAGGCCCGAGTCAGACTGCAGTTGTGCTGCAGACACATCGAGCACCGTGTCACAGTAACTGCAGCGGGTTTGGAACAGAGCGGGGGCGACCGGGGTCATTAATCGATTTCAGTCCAGAGCACGTTGTCCACGAAGCACGATCCAGTCGTCGCGGCGCGAAAGATCGAAATTGTACTGTGGGAACGCCGCCCGTACCCGATCTGCCTGGGCTGCCAGGATGCCGCTGAGAATCAGGGTGCCGCCTGGGCGCAGGTGGTGGTTCAGTGTGGACGCCAGCGTCATTACCGTGCCAGCGAGTATATTGGCCACCACGATATCGCTTCGCAGGGTCTGGCTTAGCCGGCCTGCTTCGATAACCGATAAGGCATGGCTAACGCCGTTACGCTCGGCATTATCTTGGGTTGCGGTCAGGGCCCTCGGATCAAGGTCTACTGCGGTGGCGTGTGCTGCTCCCAAGCGTAAAGCGGCGACCGCGAGGATGCCGGAACCACAGCCCCAGTCCAGCACCGACCGGCCTTCCAATAGCAGTTTTTCCAGGGCAATCAGGCATAACTGGGTTGTGGGATGGGTTCCAGTGCCAAAAGCCAGCCCTGGGGTGATGGTTAGGCTCAGGGCATCTGGGTCAGGGGCGCTTTGCCAGGGAGGGCAGACCCAGAATTTGTCGCTGATTCGCACCGGCGGGAATTGGGTGCGGCCGCTCAGTTCCCAGTCCTGGTCGGCGAAGCGATCGATCTGGACCGGCGATGTTTTGCCGATGACGCTAATCAAGGTTGTGGTGCATGCGGTGATATCGGTATGGGGGTCGAAAACGGCGGTGAGTGTCTGCAGCGGCCAGCGAGGATCACCCGGCGTTGCGCCATCGAACTGGGGTGAGTTTCCCGCATCGGTTCGGGTGATGGCCAGAGCGCCGAGCGCCTCTAGCGCCTCTTCGGCTCGCCCCGCAACTTCATGGGCTACCGTGACCGCGATGCGTAGCCAGTGTGCCTCAGTCGAGGGGTTCGCAGCAACAGCGTGACTCAATTGGATAACTGGCGTTCTAGGTAATGGATATCCAGCGCGTGGCGCCTAAACGCGGCATCATTGATCAGGCGCTGCTGCAAACGAATATTGGTATCGATACCATCGACGACCATTTCCCGCAGCGCACCACTCATGCGCACCAACGCTTGCTCACGAGTCTCGCCATAGGCGATGACCTTGGCAATCAGCGAGTCGTAGTAGGGTGGAACCCGGTAGTTGTTAAAGATGTGGGAGTCGACCCGGATGCCAGGTCCACCTGGCTGGTGGTACTGTGTGATCTGCCCCGGTGAGGGCATAAATGTATCTGGGTTCTCCGCATTAATACGGCATTCCACCGCATGGCCACGCAGCTGAATATCCTGCTGGGTTACGCTGAGGGGCTCACCGGCGGCGATCTGAATCTGTTCACGTACGATATCGATTCCGGTAATCGCTTCGGTGACGGGATGCTCGACCTGTAGGCGGGTATTCATCTCGATGAAAAAGAACTCACCGTGCTCGAACAGGAACTCAAAGGTGCCCGCTCCGCGATAACCGATAAGGCGGCAGGCATTGGCACAGCGATCGCCCATCTGCTGGCGTACCTCATCCGTGATGCCCGGAGCCGGTGCTTCTTCAAGCACTTTTTGGTGACGACGCTGCATCGAGCAATCACGGTCTCCGAGGATCACGACATTGCCCTGAGTATCGGCAAGCACTTGGAACTCCACATGGCGCGGTTTTTCCAGGTAGCGCTCCATATAAACCGTATCGTTGCCGAAGGCAGCCTGGGCTTCACTGCGGGTAAGTTGCCAGGCGTTAAACAAAGCAGCTTCGGTATGCACGACCCGCATGCCCTTGCCGCCGCCGCCGGCTGTCGCTTTGATGATGACCGGGTAGCCGATCTCGGCCG
This sequence comes from Acidiferrobacteraceae bacterium, assembly GCA_002726415.1. Taxonomy (GTDB): domain Bacteria; phylum Pseudomonadota; class Gammaproteobacteria; order Arenicellales; family UBA868; genus UBA868. The sequence goes on from PBSU01000059.1 coordinate 4,623, forward strand.
CGATGCGCATGATCTCCTCAGCATCGTCTGGCAGGGGCCCATCAGAACCGGGGACGCAAGGCACCCCGGCTTCGCGCATCGCTTTTATCGCCGAGATCTTGTCTCCCATTAGACGGATAGTCTCAGGGGTGGGACCCACGAACACAAAGCCGCTTTCCTCGACACGTTCAGCAAAGTCGGCATTTTCCGCAAGAAAGCCATATCCGGGATGAATAGCGCTGGCATCCGTGACCTCTGCGGCGGCAATGACAGCCGGAATATTGAGATAACTCGCCGCCGCGGCCGCAGGCCCGATGCAGACCGACTCTTTGGCCAGCCGGACATACTTGGTATCGGTATCGGCTTCAGAGTGCAGGGCGACGGTTTGAATACCCAGTTCACCGCAGGCGCGCAGGATTCGCAGTGCAACCTCACCGCGATTGGCGATCACCAGTTTGTCGATCATCGGTACGCGCTCAAGTGTCGTTTTCTTCAATCACAAACAGTGCTTCACCGTATTCGACCGGGTCACCGCTGTGTTTGAGTATCTTGCGGACCACACCGCTGGTCTCGGCTTCAACATGATTGAAGATTTTCATCGCTTCAATCATGCACAGCGTGTCACCGACACTGACACTGCTTCCGATTTCCACATAGGGTTTGGACTCGGGGTTGGGCGAGGCGTAAAAGGTCCCGACCATAGGCGAGTGCACGGTCCCCGCTGTCTCAGCAGTTTGATCGGGTGCGGTGGATGGCAAAGACATCTCGTCGGGAATATAAGCCGGTGGGGCCATTGTCGGGGCAGCGGGTACGTTGATGACACCGGATGCGACCGAAGTGGGTTGCGCCGCTGAACCACGGCTGAGTCGAATGGATTCTTCCCCCTCTGTGATCTCGATCTCGTTTAACTGAGAATCTTCAAGCATCTCTATCAGTTTCTTGATTTTTCGAATATCCATAAATTCAGTTCTCAGTGTGTTCCTCGCCAATACCCAGTTGTTTCAGTGCGGCATCAATTGCGACCTCGTAGCCGTGTGGACCGAGGCCACAGATAACCGCCTGGGCGAGGTCGGAGAAGAAAGATTGTCGCCTGAAGGCTTCACGCCTGTGCACGTTGGACAGGTGTACCTCGATAAAGGGAATCTCAACTGCCGCGAAAGCATCACGCAGTGCCACGCTGGTATGGGTAAAAGCCGCGGGGTTGATCACGATAAACCGGGTGCCGTCTTTGGCGGCCTGTTGAACTCGGTCCACGAGGTCACTTTCAGCGTTGGATTGCAGCGTCTCGAGTGTGGCCCCGTGGGCCTGGCATTGCTGTTGCGCTCGTTGGTTGATATCAGCCAGGGTTTGCACGCCGTAGATTGTCGGCTCACGTTCTCCCAGAAGATTCAGGTTCGGTCCGTGTAAAAGCAAAATGTCGGGCATGGATCAGTGCTCAGAAGAGAATCAGGTATTGTCACCGTTTATTGATTTTATGTCCAGATTGGAACATTTTCGCTCAATTTCGATGAAAATGAACGCCTTTTCGACGAAAAAGATCTTGGAATTCCACCTAGAACGAAGCTCTTCAAAGCAGATCAGTCAGCCACCGATCCAGATCGCTTGCGGTGAGTTCACCGGTCTTTTGATAACGCAAGCGCCCCTGGCGATCAAAAACCAGAGTGAAGGGTAGATGCCCGGGGTTGCCATAATCTGCCATCAGGGATAGGCCCTGGGTCTTGGCAATCAGCGAGGCGTAATTCAGCCCGACCTCGTCCTCGAAGCGGCGCACGGCTTGGGGATCATCAATCGCAATCCCGACCACGGCCAGAGATGGCCCATGTAGCGTGTGAGCCGCCATCAGCAGGGGAATTTCCGTGCGGCAGGGGAAGCACCAGGTGGCCCAGAAGTTGATCAGAGCAACCCGGCCGCTGAGCTGTTCTGATGAGAACGTATTGTCGTCGCTGCTAGGCAGTGAAAAGGGCAGCAAGGTTATGGTCGACGGTGGTGACGTAGGGCCACGGCTGGTGAGCCAGTGGGCCGTGAAGAACCCAATCGCAATTGCTGCGATTCCCCCTAGCGCCCAAGCCACAACCACAACCCGGATCTTCATGTCCGTCCTCAGAGTGTTTCGAGCAGCGTGACAAACTCCTGGGCGCCTCGGTAACCGTACAACCGCTGGTTACCGAATTCATCACCGCTCGGATCAAAGAACAGCATTGCCGGTGGCCCGAAGACACCATAGCGTTTCTTGATGGCGCTGGGGCCTGGGTCATCGGGGTCCGTGAGATCCACCTGCAGCAGGCGGTAACCGGCCAGAGCGCTGATCACAGCCGGATCACGAAATGTAGAATGTTCCATGCGGACACAGTCGGTGCACCAGTCTGCGTAGAAGTCGAGCACCACCGGTTGGTTAGCAGCCTGGGCCGTAGCCAGTGCCCGGTCCAGGGTCGACAGGGAGTCCATCCGGGTAAATCGGGCAGTCGGTGCTTGGGCGGGTTTGTTATCTTCGCCCATAAGCGATCCTAGGGAAACCGGTGCCAGGATATTGCGGTTGCCGCTAAAGCCACCGATCATGGCCAGCACACCCCAGATCAGTAGCACCGTACCTAAGCCCTTGCACAACAGCGGCCAGCCCGATGTCGCGGTCGGTACGTTGCGACCCGCGCCCAAGTAAATACCGGTGATGATCAGCAGTGTGGCCCATAGCAGCAGCACCGGGACCTCTGGCACCGTGCCCAGCAGGTAGATTGCCACCCCCAGCAGCGCTACCCCGAAGGCCTGTTTGACCCGTTCCATCCAGGGGCCGCTGCGCGGGATAAGCCAGCTAGCCCCAGTCCCGGCGACAATCAGGATCACGCCCATGCCCAGTGCCATCGCTGACATCAGCGCCGCCCCCAGCCAGGCATCCCCTTTAAGGATCGCGATACCCAATACCGAGATCAGCAATGGTGATACACAGGCGCCGACGATCAAGGCAGAGAGTGCGCCCAGAGCGAAAATCATCCCAACCGATCCGCCCAGATGCTGACTGCTGGTACTCAAGCGGGATTGCAGTGCTGAGGGCAACTGGATTTCATACAGGCCAAACATCGATAGGGCCATCAGCGTGAGGATCAGGGAAATTACACCGATCGCCCAGATGTTCTGAAAATAGGCCTGTAACTGGTCCCCCGTTGCTCCGGCGACGGCGCCGATGGCGGCGTAGGTGGCGGTGGTGCCCAGTACGTAAACTACTGACAAGGCAGTGGCTCGCAACCGTGAGCCCCCCGATTGCCCCACCACGCTGCCCAGGAGAATTGGAATCAGCGGCAGGACACAAGGCGTGAAGCTCAGCAGTAAGCCGGTACCAAAGGCCGCTGCCAGGTAACCGGCGAGTGCAACGTTTGAGGCCGACTCGGCCGCTGGCAGTGGCTGAGCTGATTGAGTTACTGCGCGGGCATCGCTGATCACTTTTGGCAGGGATACGGTAAAGGCTTTTTTCGCTGGCGGATAACAGATGCCTTTATCAGCGCAGCCCTGGTACTGGGCAACCAGGCGAATGGTCTGGGCGTTATCCCTCGGCAAAAGCGCCAGGTCGACGCTAAAGTCAGTCGGGTAGATCTGGACGTCCCCAAAGTAGGGGTCGTGCTTGGTTTTTCCATCCGGCAGGTGGTATGCCCCGAGTGTGTCGTCGGCGTCACCCGAGAAACGGAGTTTGTCCTGGTACAGGTAGTAGCCCGGCGCGATGCTGAAATACGCTACCAGGCTTTGCGCGTCAGTGGCTGTGATGTGCAACTGGAAGGCATCGTCAGCATCTAGAAATTCCGACTCACTCGCGCCGACTTCCAGCAATTGGCGCAGGTCCGATACGTTACTGACGCTGGCTGGTGTCTGGGCCTTGGTCAGGGCCGGCAGGTCGAGTGCCAGGGTGTGACTGATGGGGGGGTAACACACGCCGACAGGTTCATTACAGCCCTGGCCCTTCGCCGTCAGGTTCAATTGCCCCGAATCTTCGGTAGTGCGTTCAAGGGTCAGGATGATTCTGGCACTGCCCTGGAGAATCTGAACGTCGCCGAAAAATTCGTCGTGCTTGATTTTGGCAGGGGGAAAAACGACTTCACTAATTTCCGGGCCGCCTTGATCGCTTTCAAAGAAGAATTTATCGAGATACATGTAATAGCCCGGCGCGATCTGCCAGGTCACCGCAATCGTGTGGGCAGAGATCACCTCAGTTGAGAAGGCGAATGCACGCTGTGGTTCGAGCAACTCTTCCGCCTCCTGGGCTATGGCGGCGGGGGTCACCGTAAAACTCAGGGCCAGGAGGATCAGGCTCAGCAGAATCTCATACCGTCGTATCCGCTGGCGAGCGATGCGAGGCAAGGCGAAAAACGGGTTAAGGGTAGGAGTCAATGACATCAGCCGTGGTCGGGGGTAAACGTTGAAGTCGCCAATCCAGGCGTGACACTGGCCGAGGCGCTGGAGAGTGGCGTGGTTCAGCAGGGGAGATTGTCGCATGTCCCATCTTTCGGGGTGCTTTGATTAGCATTTTTCTGACGCCAGGCAGCTTGGCGTAGAATTCGACCTTAGGCTAGGCGTGACAGCGTAGCCGTTTCGTGCCGTTGGTAACCTGTTTTTGAAACTCGCGTAATGCCGCTACTCGTATTCACATTCTTATTAATTCCGCTGCTGGAAATCTATCTCCTGATGGAAATAGGTGGCTTGATCGGGGGTGGCTGGACCATAACTGCAGTCGTGGGCACGGCTCTGGTCGGGGCAGCTTTGGTGCGCCGCCAGGGCCTGGCCGCGCTGGCACGCTTTCGCTCGGCTATGACCGAAGGTGAGTTGCCGGCTCTGACCATCATTGAGGGTCTGGTATTGCTTGTCGCCGGGGCATTGCTGCTGACCCCGGGCTTTTTTACCGATATCGTGGGTTTTGCCTGTCTGACACCACCGCTACGCCGGCGTTTTATCACGACCTGGCTGGAGGCCCGGATGGTGCCGGGAGAGGACCTGTCGGATCGCCAGGGGTCTACGCCCCATGACCCCGTCGAGGGGGAATTTCGCCGTCTAGACGACTGATTGCCCTCTGAGCCCTTGACTCTGGGCTGATAATCCCTATTATTAGCACTCAAGTAAGGTGAGTGCCAGCATTCGTTGGACTCACATTTCCCCTCCATTACTCAATACCTTAGGAGATAAATTAGATGAATATTCGACCGCTGCACGATCGTATTGTGGTGCGACGTCTCGATGAGGAGCGTACCAGCGCCGGTGGAATCGTAATTCCGGACAGTGCCACCGAAAAGCCCATGACCGGCGAAGTGCTGGCAGTAGGCAATGGTAAGCGCCAGGAAAACGGCGAGCGATTGACCCCCGACGTGAAGGCGGGCGACAAGGTGCTATTCGGTAAATATTCCGGCACCGAGGTCAAGGTTGAAGGTGAAGAAGTGCTGGTGATGCGCGAAGACGACATCATGGGTGTTATCGAAGGCTGAGGTGGCAGGCCATCCGGCCAGAACCAACACGCATAGAACTTTATTATTTAAAGGAACAGAATAATGTCAGCTAAAGAAGTGAAATTCGGCGAATCCGCCCGGGCAGCTAAGCTGCGCGGTGTCAACGTGCTTTCGGACGCCGTTAAAGTTACGCTGGGCCCCAAAGGGCGCAACGTGGTTCTCGACAAATCCTTTGGTGCGCCGACGGTGACCAAGGACGGGGTTTCTGTCGCTAAAGAGATCGAACTGAAAGACAAGTTCGAGAACATGGGTGCCCAGATGGTCAAGGAAGTCGCTTCCAAGACCTCCGATGTGGCTGGTGATGGAACCACAACGGCAACCGTATTAGCCCAGGCCATGCTGCGCGAAGGCCTGAAGTCCGTGGCCGCCGGCATGAACCCGATGGATCTCAAGCGGGGCATCGACAAGGGGGTTGCCGCTGCGGTGGATCAACTCGTCGAAGTGTCAAAGCCTTGCTCCGATCATAAGGAAATTGCCCAGGTAGGCACGGTTTCTGCCAACGCAGATGAATCTGTTGGTGGCATCATTGCTGAGGCGATGGAGAAGGTCGGCAAGGAAGGCGTGATCACGGTGGAAGAAGGTAAGAGCCTTGACAACGAGCTGGAAGTGGTCGAAGGCATGCAGTTTGATCGTGGCTACCTCTCGCCCTACTTCATCAATGATCAGGATGCCATGCAGGCCGACCTGGAAACCCCGCTGATCCTGATCCATGACAAGAAGATTTCCAACATCCGTGAAATGTTGCCAGTGCTCGAAGCAACCGCCAAGGCCGGACGGCCATTGCTGGTGATTGCCGAGGATATCGAGGGCGAAGCCCTGGCAACGCTGGTCGTGAACAATATCCGCGGCATCGTTAAGGTCTGTGCAGTTAAGGCACCAGGCTTTGGTGACCGACGCAAAGCCATGTTGCAGGATCTTGCTATCCTGACCGGCGGTCAGGTGATCTCCGAGGAAGTTGGCATGAGCCTTGAAGCGGCCACGCTCGAGGATCTGGGGTCTGCCAAGCGCGTCCAGATCAGCAAGGAAAACACCACGGTTATCGACGGCGCCGGTTCTGCCAGTGATATCGAAGCACGCGTGAATCAAGTCCGTGTTCAGATTGAAGAAGCGACCTCGGACTACGACAAAGAGAAGATGCAAGAGCGCGTGGCCAAGTTGGCTGGTGGTGTCGCCGTCATCAAAGTGGGTGCTGCTACTGAAATTGAGATGAAAGAGAAAAAAGCCCGCGTAGAAGATGCGCTGCACGCGACCCGCGCCGCGGTCGAAGAAGGCGTAGTACCGGGTGGTGGTGTCGCGTTGGTGCGCTGTATCGACGCAATTGGTAGCGTCAAAGGCGCCAACGCCGATCAGGACATGGGTATCAAGATTGTCCAGCGTGCGATTGAGGAGCCGCTTCGCCAGATCGTAGCCAATGCGGGTGAAGAAGGTTCGGTGGTATTGAACCAGGTGAGTTCAAACGACGGTAATTATGGTTACAACGCTGGTACGGGCGAATATGGTGACATGATTGCCATGGGAATCCTGGACCCGACCAAGGTAACCCGCGTCGCGCTGCAGCATGCTGCATCGATCGCCAGCATGATGATTACGACCGAGGCGATGGTTGCTGAGATGCCGGAAGACAAGCCGGCACCGATGCCAGGTGGTGATATGGGCGGTATGGGCGGTATGGGCGGTATGGGCGGTATGATGTAAGCCAACCCAACTCGCTCGCGAGTGATAAAAAACCCTGCCTTTTGGCAGGGTTTTTTTTACCCTGTGGGATGGCATCCTTGATGCCAGGC